>NZ_CAMQYW010000023.1 GCF_947039425.1 uncultured Cetobacterium sp.
GTTATTAGTCATAATGAAACAAAGGTACCTATTTTTAGTATACATACATTCCCTAAATTTTCTATTTTAGACCCAACACTGACATTTACTTTACCTAAAACACAGGTGGCTAATGGTATCATTGATACATTCATTCATACTGTTGAACAATATGTTACATATCCAGTAAATGCTGGTTTTCAAGATAGAACTGCTGAAGGTATTTTACAAACTTTAATTGAAGTTAGTGATACTACTCTTAATAATCCTGAAGATTATGATGCTAGAGCTACTAACCTTGTTTGGTGCTCAACTATGGCTTTAAATGGTCTTATTGGTTCTGGTGTTCCTCAAGACTGGACTACTCATATGATTGGTCATGAAATTACAGCTTTATTTGGAATAGATCATGCTAAAACATTAGCTATTTTACAACCAGCTATTTGGAAAGTTAGAAAAGAAAAGAAAAAAGCTAAACTTTTACAATATGCTGCTCGTGTATGGAACATTACAGATGGAACAGATGATGAAAAAATAGATTTAGCTATAAAAACAACTTCTGATTTCTTCGAATCTCTTGGAGTTAGTACTAAACTTTCTGCTTATGGCCTTAATGAAAAAAATATCGACTCTATAATTGCTTCTTTAGCTAAGAATAATAGAACTGCATTATCAGAAACTAAAGATTTAACTTTAGATATTTGTAGAGAGATTTTAATAAAAGCACTATAATAAAAATGCAGGTCAAATATTGTGACCTGCATTTCTTTATTTTTTGTTATACTCTTCCAAAGCTCTTCTTAAAATAATCATAGAGTTTTCTATATCATCAACACTTGTACAAAAAGAAAATCTAACTTCATTTTTCCCTTTTCCACTTGTTTCGTAAAACCCTGGTCCTGGAGCTAATAAAAGAGTTTGATTTTCATATGAGTAATCTGTAAGTAACCACTTTGCAAATACCTCAGCATCATCTATAGGAAGTTTAGCAAAAGCATAGAATGCTCCATGGGGTTTATATGACACCACTCCTGGTATTCTATTTAAATATGAAAATAGTAGATCTCTTCTATTTTGATATTTTATTCTTACATCTTCTAAATAGTTATCCATAGTATTAATTAAATTAGCTGCTGCATGTTGCTCTATTGTAGAAACGCAAAGTCTTGCTTGGCAAAATTTTAAAATTGAACTCATAAGCTCTTTATTTTTACTTGCTATTAATCCTATTCTAGCACCGCAAGCACTATAGTGTTTTGAAATACTATCAACTAATATAACCCTATCTCTAACATCTTCCAGTTGCATAAAAGATGTATATGGAATATTATCATAAACAAATTGTCTATATACCTCATCTGCTATTATAAAAATGTTATATTTTTTAGCTATTTCAGCTATCATCTCTATTTCATCTCTTGTGTAAACTGTTCCTGTTGGGTTCACTGGATTTGAAAGCATTATAGCTCTTGTTTTAGGAGTTATTTTTGATTCAATCTCCTCTTGTGATGGTAAGTGAAAACTTGTTTCTATTGTTGTCTCTATTGGAATAACTTCTGCTCCTGCAAATTTACAAAAACTTGTATAATTTGAATAAAATGGCTCTGGAATTAATATGTTATCTCCCTCATCACATATAGCCATAAGCACAAACATTATAGCTTCACTTCCACCTTGTGTTATTAATAGATCCTCTTTTACAATATCAATTCCCATCTTTTGATAACTTTCAGCAAAACTATCTAATAATTGAGGTATTCCTTGTGAATGTGAATACTTTACTATTTTCTCTTTATAGTTATGTAGCCCTTCAAAAAAAGAGTCTGGCGTTACTACATTTGGTTGTCCTATATTTAACTTATATACTTTCAATCCTCTTGCTTCTGCTGCATCGGCCAGAGGAATCAACTTTCTTATTGGTGAAAAATTCATATCTACTGCTCTTCTTGACAAATTCATATATCCCCCTCCTTATATTTTTATTTCAGTATATAGTATATAAATATCCATATTTTGTCAATTTTATTTTCTAGTATCTTTGTAATAAAAAAAGAGCATCTCTGCTCTTTAATTTTTTTATCTTCCCCAAGTATCTGGAGTAGTATTCCACTTTAAAGCTATTTCAGCATCATTTCCCTCTAAGTAGTTCTCTTCTTTAGCAACCTCTATTAAAGATGCAAAAGTTGAAAGTGTTGTCCAGTTTATATTGTCTACTCCAAAATTCTTATAAGCTTTTTCAAACTCATAAGAGAATATAGCTAATACTTCAACCTCTGTTGCTCCAGCTTCTCTTGCTGCTGCCACTGCTTTAATTGAGCTTCCACCTGTTGATATTAAATCCTCTATAATTATAACTTTCTTTCCAGAAAACTCAGCACCCTCTATTTGTCTTCCTGCACCATGAGCTTTCTTTTCCCCTCTAATATAAGCCATTGGAACATTCATCTCTTGTGCTATAAATGCAGCCCAAGGAATTCCTGCTGTTGCTGTTCCTGCTACTATATCAAACTCTTTATCTTTTAAAACCTCTATAAAAGCATCTACTACAACTTGTCTCTCTTTTGGAAAACCTATCATCTTTCTATTATCACAATATATTGGACTTTTTATTCCTGATACAAAAGTAAATGGTTCTTTTACATTTAATCTAACTGCCTCTGTTCCTAATAATGATTTTGCTATATTTTTTGCTCTAGACATTAATAACTCACTCCTCTTCCTTTTTTATTCATAAATTCAATTCCATTATATACTAAGTTTCCTCTTACAAAAGTTGAAACTACTTTTCCACCTGTTGTCATTCCATTATATGGAGTCCATCCACACTTTGAAACTACGTCTTCATTTTTTATCTCTTCTTTCCTTTTTAAGTCTATCATTACAAAGTCTGCCTCATATCCCACTTCTATTTTTCCTTTTCTCTTTATTCCAAATATTTTAGCTGGATTTTCACACATAACTCTTTGCAATATCTCTAAACTTATTTTTCCATTAACTTCTTTTAACATAAGTTCTAAAGAGTTTTCTACTCCAGGAATTCCAAATGTTATTTTCTCATTTTTTTCCTCTAATGTATGTGGAGCATGGTCTGTTCCTATTGTATCTATTGTTCCATCTTTTAATCCTTCCCAAAGAGCCTTATTATCCTCTACACTTTTTAACTCTGGTTTCATCATAAGTAAGTTATTTACTTGAGTTTCATTTAAGAATAAATGATGTGGTGCTACTTCTCCATAGACACACAATCCCTCTTTTTTAGCTGCTCTTAATAACTCAACTTCTGATGCTTTAGATAGATGACATAGATATAGTGGCTTTTTAAACTTTCTAGCTAACCCTATTGCTCTTTCTACCATTTCCTCTTCTGCATGAACAGATACTATTTTAGATTCTCTAAATAGATTTTCTAAAGTTTTCTCTTCCTCTACTAACATATCCCCTGTTGACATATTTAAAAATATCTTTGTTGATGCCACTCTATCATTTACCTTTTTTATCTCTAAACTATTATCAGATCTACTTCCCCCAAAGTGAAATCCATAGTCCACATAACTTCTATCTTTTGAATTCTCCTCTTTAGCCTTCAAAATCTCTTCTGTTATTGTATTTGGTACTGTATTTGGCATATCTATAAAAGTAGTTACTCCACCTTTTGCACAAGCCTTACTTCCTGTTTCAAAATCCTCTTTATGAGAAAGCCCTGGGTCTCTCATATGTGTATGTACATCTATTACTCCTGGAAGAACAAGTAATCCTTCAGCATCATAAATTTCATCAATATCTAATTCCTCTATTTCACTACATCTATATATCTTTTGTATCTTCCCTTTAGATACTAAAATATCTTTTACTGTTTCAACTCCATTTTCTAGAATTGTACAATTTTTTATTAACATACTGCCCCTTCTTTCATTCCCTCTTCAATCTCTTTTAAAACTAATTTTGCAGCTTCTACTGGATTCTCATTTTTAGTAATTGGTCTTCCTACAACTAAGTAGTCACATCCATTTAAAATTGCATCCTTTGGAGTCATTATTCTCTCTTGGTCATTAGCTGCTGACCATCTTGGTCTAACTCCAGGACATACGGTTTTAAACATCTCTCCACAAGATTCTTTTATTGCCTTAGCTTCCCATGGAGAACAAACTACTCCATCCATTCCAGCTTCTTTAGTTAATCTTGCTAAATTCAGTGCTAACTCTTTAATATTTAATGTACTTTTAAAAGTTTCTTGAACCCCTTCTTCTGAAAAACTAGTTAAAATTGTAACTGCTATTGCTAACATCTCTGGATTTACTTCTTTTACCTTTTTAGCAACTGATTCCATCATCTGTTTTCCACCTGTTGCATGTATATTAAACATAAATACATTTCTCTTAGCTGCAAATAGTGATGCCATTGTTGTTGTATTTGGTATATCGTGAAACTTAAGATCTAAGAATACTTTCTTTCCTTTTTCAGTTAAGTAATCTACCATCTCTCCTTTCGAGTTTAAAAATAACTCAAGTCCTACCTTATAAAAAGATACTGTATCTCCTAAAGTTTCAACAATATTTTTTGCATCCTCCATATTTGAGTAATCTAATGCTATTATTAATCTATCTTTTACGTTCATTTTTCCCCCTCCAAGTTATTTTTTATATGCTGCTCCTACTATTTCTTGTATATTCTCTAGATTATTTTCTTCACAGAACTTTATCATTCCATCTCTTATTTCAACTGGTAATACTGGATTTGTAAAAAGCCCAGTTCCTAGTGATACCATAGTTGCTCCAGCCATCATAAACTCTATTGCATCTTCAGTTGATGATATTCCACCCATTCCAACTA
Organism: uncultured Cetobacterium sp.; assembly: GCF_947039425.1. Classification (GTDB taxonomy): domain Bacteria; phylum Fusobacteriota; class Fusobacteriia; order Fusobacteriales; family Fusobacteriaceae; genus Cetobacterium_A. The sequence continues at coordinate 4,810 of NZ_CAMQYW010000023.1, forward strand.
CAGGTATTTTTACATTTTGAGAAACTTGATAAACCATTCTCAGTGCAACTGGTTTTACTGCTGGTCCTGAAAACCCTCCAAAAGTATTTCCTAGAACAGGCTTTCTTCTTTTTATATCTATTGCCATTCCAAGAAGAGTATTTATTAATGAAACTGCATCTGCTCCATTTTCCTCTACTACTTTAGCTATATGAACTATATCTGTTACATTTGGAGATAACTTTACTATTAATGGTTTTGTAGTAACTGCTCTAACTGCCTTTGTTACTGCACCTGCTACCTCTGGTTTTGCACCAAAAGCCATTCCTCCATCTTTTACATTTGGACAAGATATGTTTAACTCTATCATATCTACTTCAGGAATATTTTCCACTCTTTTAGCTATTTCAACATACTCTTCAATAACCTTTCCATTTATATTTACTATAATTGGTGACTCTATTCCTGAAGCTTTAATATTCTTTACAATTACATTTTCAAAATAATCTATTCCTGGATTTTCAAGTCCTACACAGTTTAGCATTCCCCCTGGAGTTTCTGCTATTCTAGTTCCATAATTTCCATCTCTTGGCTCCATAGTTATTCCTTTAACTACTATTCCTCCAAGTACATTTGGATCAAAGTAATCTTTATATTCAAGTCCAAATCCAAAACACCCTGATGATGTTACCATTGGATTTTTAAATTCCATTCCTAAAAAGTTAGTTTTTAATCTATTCATTGTAATCCCCCTTATTTGCTGCAACTACATCCAACTTTTTCTGCTGGATCTACATCTACTATTATTTTCGAATCAAATACTGGTCCATCATGGCAAACTTTTTTCATTCCATCTAAAGTTTTTATTGAGCACCCTACACAAGCTTTTATTCCACATGCCATTCTTTCCTCTAAAGATATTTCACAGAAAACATCTTTCTTCCCTGCAGTTTCTGCTACCGCTTCCATCATCTTATGTGGTCCACAAGTTTGTACCATATCAACTTTTTTATTTTCCAATACCTTTTCTAAAGCTGATACTACATTTCCCTTTTCTCCAACAGATCCATCATCTGTTGTTATATGTACCTCTACATTTTCAAGATCTATATTTTTAAGTATCTCCACAGCACCCTTATCTCTTCCACCTGCTATAAATATTACTTTATTTTCTTTCTTTAAATTATCTATTAAAAGTTTTGTTGGAGCTATTCCCATTCCTCCACCAATTACTACACAAGTTTTTTCTCTTACATCTGTTGTAAATCCTGTTCCTAAAGGTCCTTGAATATTTAAAGTATCATTTTCTTTTAAATCTCTAAACTCCTTTGTCCCAGAACCCTTTACTTCATAATAAAACTCTAATATATTTTTATCCTTATCTACATAGTGTAAACTTATTGGTCTTCTTAAAATTCTCATTTCATTTTTTACTTTTAACATAAAAAACTGTCCAGCTTTTGACTCTTGAGAAGCTTTTTTCGACTCAATCTTCATTAAGTAATAGTTGTCTCCAACTTGATAATTTTCTAGTACTTTACAATCCTCTAAAAACATTTTTCCTCCCAAATATATATCTAATTTTTTTATTTTACATCTTTATTACAGTAGTAACAGTATTTATGATTTTTATTAACCACATATTTATTTTCTGTTTTTTCAACCTTTGTAATACACTTTTCATTTAAACAAACAACTGTTTCTGACTTTTTAATATCCTTTTCTTCCATACTCTCTTTTACTACATCTACCTTATCTAAAGCTATTGCAAATATTGCTTCTCTTGTTGGTACTCCATTTGCTGCCTGCTCAAAGTATCTTGCATATTTTGTCTCATCTAAATCAATCTCTATTTCATCAACTCTAGGTAACGGATGAAGTATTATCATATTTTCTTTGCATCTCCCTAAGATGCTCTCTTTATTTATTATGTATATCCCTGCTACCTTTTCATATTCCTCTATACTATCAAATCTTTCTTTTTGTATTCTTGTCATATACATTACATCTATTTCTTTTAGTATATCTTTATAATCATCTACTAATGTATATTTTATTCCTTTTGAATCTAGCTCTCTTGTTATATACTCTGGAATCTGTATTGACTCTGGTGCTACAAAATAGAACTCACAATTAAACATCTCTAGTGCCTTTGTTAATGAGTGAACTGTTCTTCCATACTTTAAATCTCCCACAAAAGCCACTTTTTTATTTTCTATTGATCCAAACTCTTTTTGTATTGTATATAGATCAAGAAGAGTTTGACTTGGATGTTCATTTGCTCCATCTCCTGCATTTATCACTGGAACTTTTGATACATCTGCTGCAAATCTTGCTGCTCCATCCTTTGGATGTCTCATTACTATTACATCTGAGTAAGCTTCTGTCATTTTTATTGTATCTCTTAAGCTCTCCCCTTTTTTTAAAGATGTAGCATCTGGTGAATCAAATCCTAAAACTTGTCCTCCTAGTCTATATACTGCTGATGTAAATGACAATCTTGTTCTTGTTGAAGGTTCGAAAAATAAGCTTCCTACAATACTGTTTTTTAAAAGTTCCGTACTATTTTTTCCCTCTAACTCACTAGCAACTTTCAACACTTCTAAAATATCATTTTTTGTAAAATCTTTCATTGAAATAAAATCTCTCATTTTTCCTCCTTAAAATTTATAAAAAAAAATGGAATAGAAATTACAAATAAATGTAACTTCTATTCCATATATCAATATTAAAATTAAAAGATAAAAACAATGAAAACAATGTCTTTTTTTTAGTTTTTATAAAATCTCTAAATAAAGCAAATACATTTTTTTTCACTATTTTTCCCTCCTTGAATTTTTTACACTTCAATGAGTATATCACAACTTTTTCTTTTTATCAATCTTTTTATTATATTTCATCTAATATTTTTTTTAAAGATTCTACAATGTAATCAATGTCATCTTCTGAATTAAAATATCCAAATGAGAATCTTACTGTTCCAGTTTCATATGTTCCTATAGTTTTATGAGCTCTTGGTGCACAATGAAATCCTGGTCTTACCATTATTCCAAACTCCTCATCTAAAATAGAAGCTAACTCTCCGCTATCCACATTTTCTATATTTAAACTAACTACTGGACCCTGTTTTTTTGTGATACTTTTATATACCTTTACTCTTTCTAATTTTTCAATTTCAATTATAAATTTTTCAATTAACAAATTTTCATGTTTCTCTATATTCTCTATCCCTTGTGATTTTATATACTCAATTCCCGCTCCTAAACTTATTATTCCAGGAGTATTTAAAGTCCCCGATTCTAAAAGTTCCGGCATTTCAAGAGGCTGTCTCTCATATTTTGAAAAACTTCCTGTTCCACCTTCTAAAAGAGGTTTTATTTTATATATTGTATTCGATGTATTTAAACATATAGCTCCTATTCCTTGTATTCCAAATAGAGATTTATGACCTGTTATACAAAGTATATCAATACTATTTTCTTGCATATCTATCTTTGTATATCCACCACTTTGAGAAGCATCAACTATAAATAATATGTTTTTCTTTTTACAAATTTTCCCAATCTCTTTTATATTTTGTATAGTCCCATTTACATTAGAAATATGATTTACAACAATAGCCTTTGTATTTTCTTTTATCTCTTTCTCAATCTCTTCCCAAGTGTTTACAAATGTTAGTTCTACATTTTTTTCATCTCTCAAAGAAAAAAGTGGTCTTAATACTGAGTTATGCTCAAAATTCGTTGTTATTACATGTGAATTTTCTTTAATAGTTCCTTTTATTGCAAAATTTAAACTTTCTGTTGCATTTGCAGTAAAAGCAATATTCAAGCTATCTTCTACATTGAAAAAATCAGCAATTATCTCTCTTACTTTGAAAATCTCTTCCAGGATTTCCATTTAACTCTCTTATTGAATAATCAACTACATCATAAACAGAGTCTGGTTTAGGTGAACTTGTTGCAGAATTGTCAAAATAATAATTTTTCATTAAACTCTCCTTCCAAAAATTAATAAAGAGAGGATTTCTCCTCTCTTCTATCTTAGTTTATTTTAGCAAAAACTTCAACTATATTATATAAATGATCTTTTATTCTTCTATAATTATTTAAAATATCCATATAACCAGTGCTTAACATTGCTGGCATTACATTTTCAGAAACATGCTCTAAATGGTCGGCTCTTGCTTTTTTGTATTCTTCTTTTATATTATTACATTTTTTTATTGCAGCAACAAAAGAATCTTTATCTCTTAATTCATATGCTCTATTTATATCTTCAAATAGATCCTCAACTGTTGCATGTAATTTATTCAATGTTGATTTTTTATACTCATTTAACTCTATTCCATTATCTTGCATCTTCTTTAAAGTCTTTGCAATTCTAAGTAAATAGTCACTTACAGTTTCATACTCATCGCAAGTTTGAATATTCTCTCTTGTTTCCTCAGTATTTGAGTTATCTAAAGTTCCGTTTAAAATATGGAAGTTTACATCTGATATCTCTTTTTGATAAAGATCAAGTCTATCTTCTAAAGCTTCTATTTTAGGAACTTGATTATCAATATTTTCTCTTCCTGAAAATACATTATCAAGCCTCATAAATATATCTTTAATTTGAGAACCCATTGCTAATATTTCACTTTTAGTTTGCTCAACTACAACAGATGGAGTATCTGCCATTAATATATCAAGATGAGTTACTCTCTCTTTTACTATTGGTGAATCTGGCTTAACTACCTTACATAAGAAGTTAGCTAAATATCCAATAAACGGTATAAATATACATACATTAACCACATTAAACATTGTATGAGCTGTTGCTATTGCAGCTGTTATATTATGTACTGGGTCTACAAATCCTTCTAAGAAGTGTAAGTAATATCTAAATATTGATGTAGCCCAAATAACTCCAATGATATTAACTATTGTATGCGCATATGCTGCTCTTTTAGCATTTGCAGTACCATTTAATGCAGCTAATAATGCTGTTATTGTAGTTCCTACATTTTCCCCTAAAACTAAAGCTACTGCTGTTGGATAGTCTATTAACCCTTGAAGTGCTAAAGTTATTGTTATTCCTAATGTTGCTGATGACGATTGAACTATTGCTGTCATCATAGCTCCAACTGCTGCTGCTTTTAAAACACCAGAGTATGAACTAGCTGAAAATGCATGGAATAATGATACAAACTCAGGCATTGATCTCAGCGGTTTTAATCCATTACTCATTAACTCTAAACCAAAGAATATTAATCCAAGTCCCATTACAGTCATTGCTCTTGTTCTTGCTTTTTCACTTGTAAAGAACATTGTAGAAATTGCTGCGGCTCCTGCCATTGGAAGTCCATACTTACCAATTTGAAGTACAAGTATCCAACCAGTTACTGTTGTTCCTATGTTTGCCCCTAGAATTACTCCTAAGGCTTGTTTTAACGTTAATAAAGATGCATTAACAAATCCTATTGTCATTACAGTACTTACTGATGATGACTGTACTAAAGCTGTTACAACTACTCCCATTCCAATAGCCATAAAACGATTTGTTGTTAATAATGCCAGGATTTTTTTCAATCTCTCCCCCGCCATTTTTTGCATTCCTTTAGACATATTTTCCATTCCATAAAGGAATAGTCCAAGTCCACCTAGAACTTTAAAAAAGATATCTAAGTACATTTTTCCTCCCAAATTTAATATTTTAATTTTTTTATATACTATTTCAGATCATTTACGATTCTATCATGTATTCTAATAAATGTAAAATAAAAAACCTATTTTTAACATAGTTTTTACACAATCTTTACATTGTCCTTTTCCTACCTTAATATATAGTATTAATTTATGCTTATAAAATAAAAAGCTGAATTCATTATTTTGAATTCAGCTAATATTTTTTTATAACTCTATTTAAATGTTATCAAATATTTCTTTTGCATTTTTTTCAAGTTTAAATCCAGCAACTCTATTTACCATAATAGCTATTGCCCCATCACCTGTTACATTACAAGCAGTTCCAAAACTATCTTGTGCTAAGTAAAGTGCAATCATTAAAGATGTTAATGTTGGAGGGAATCCTAGCATTGTCTCTATAATCCCAAGTGCTGCCATTACTGCTCCTCCAGGAACTCCTGGAGCTGCAACCATAGTTACTCCTAACATCATTATAAATCCAAACATAGTTCCAAAAGTTACTGACATTCCATTTAACATCATTATTGCCATTGAACAACTTACTAAAGTTATTGTACTTCCTGATAAATGAATTGTTGAACATAAAGGCACAACAAATTCTGCTATTCCTGTATTAACTCCATTCTCTTTAGTTTGATTTAAAGTAACTGGTATAGCTGCTGCTGATGACTGTGTTCCTATTGCTGTAAAATAAGCTGGAATCATTGTTTTGGCTAACTTTACTGGATTTGCACCAGACATTATACCTGCTATTATATATAGTATTGCTAAAACTGTGAAATGTAAACAAATAATTACTGCAAACACTTTTGAAAATACTGCTAAAATTGTTGCAACTTGACCTGCATAAGTCATATTAGCAAATATTCCTGCAATATGTAAAGGTAAGAAAGGTATGATAATATTTCTAATTAATCCTTCTACTATTCCTTGGAACTCCCCCATAACATCTTTAATAGCTGTTCCTTTTGCTACTGCTATTCCTGTTCCTAATAAAAATGCCATTAATAATGCTGTCATTACATCCATAATTGGCGGCATGCTTATTGTTAAATATCCTGGTAATAATGAATGTTCTGGATTTGTGGCATCTGCAACCATTGATCCTGTTTTTAGTATTAGTTTAAAAACATGAGTATTTACAAAATATGTAAATGTTCCTGCTGCCACTGTAGATAAATAAGCTATTCCTGTTGTAATTCCTAACAGCTTTCCAGCCCCTATTCCTAAATCTCCTATTCCAGGTGCTACAAATCCAATTATAATTAATGGAATTGAGAATTTTAAAAAGTTTCCAAATATCCCATTAAATGTAGCTAAAGCTCTAACTGGAACCTCCATTCCTAACTTCCCTATTCCTATACCTATAATGATTGCTAAAATCAGCTTTGGTAAAAGACCTATCTTTTTCATAAAAATCCCTCCTGTTTTTGTTAGCTATGTTTGCTAACTGATCACTTACATATGTTTTACTACAATTATTACACAAATGCAAATCCTTTTTTTTAATGTGTTTTAAAATTTGTATTTTTTTCATATATGTAGTAGAATTTAATTAAATATTTAACTAAAGGATGTGGAACTATGATAAAAGGTAATGTTGAAGGAATCAGAGACTCTATTCTTGCTGAACTTGATACTATTCACACTATGACTGTTGAAAAAGGAAAGCTTGTTACTCCTGAGATTGTTGCACTTATCTCAGATATTACAAGAATTATCAACCGTGAAATTAGTGTGTCTATTGACAGAAAAGGTAGAATTATTGAAGTTGCAATTGGTGATAGTAATAGTGTTGAACTTCCTATTATTGATCTCTCAAAGAAAAAATTAAGTGGAATTAAAGTTATTCATACTCACCCAAATGGATATTCAAAACTTTCTATGATCGATATTTCTGCTCTACTTAAATTAAAACTTGATGCTATTTTAGCTATCGGTGTTGGAGAAAATGAAATTACAGGAATTAATATTGGTTACTGCAAAGTTGAAAATCAAGAATTAACTTTTGAAGAATTAGAAAATCTTTCTCTTGAAAAAACAATTGCAGTTGAGTACTTAAATAAAGTTCAAGAAATTGAAACTGAACTTAGAAAAAATGATGTAGTAGAAGATGAAAGTGAACATGCAATTATTGTTGGAGTAGATTCAGAAGAAATTCTAGATGAACTTGAAGAGTTAGCTAGAGCTTGTGACGTTTCTGTTTCAGGAAGAATATTCCAAAAAATAAAAAAAATTGATAATATCTTCTATATTGGAAGTGGAAAAGTTAGAGAACTTGCAATTTTAAGACAGATTAAAAATGCTAATCTTATTATTTTTGACGAAGAATTAAGTGGTGTTCAAATTAAAAATTTAGAAGCTGTTACTGGATGTAAAGTTATTGACAGAACTATCTTAATCTTAGAGATATTTGCTAGAAGAGCTAGAACTAGAGAAGCTAAAATCCAAGTTGAACTTGCTCAATTAAAATACAGAAGTCATAGACTTATTGGTCTTGGAAGTGTCATGTCTAGAACTGGTGGAGGTATTGGTACAAAAGGACCAGGAGAGAAAAAACTTGAAATAGATAGAAGAAGAATTAAAGATGATATATTTGCTTTAAGACAAGAACTTGAAAAAATTAAAAAAATAAGAGCTCTACAAAGAACAAAAAGAGAAACATCTGGTATACCTAGAGTTTCTTTAGTTGGTTATACTAACGTTGGAAAATCTACTTTAAGAAACTTATTAGTTGATATGTTCCCAAGCGATAACACCGTAAAAAAAGAAGCTGTTTTTGCTGAAAATATGTTATTTGCAACTTTAGATGCTACAACTAGAACTATAGTTTTACCTGACAAAAGAATTGCTGCTTTAACTGATACTGTTGGGTTTGTTAGAAAACTTCCTCATGAATTAGTTGAAGCTTTTAAATCAACTCTTGAAGAAGTTGTTTTTTCTGATCTTTTAGTTCACCTTGTGGATACTTCTAGTGATACTGTTATTGAGCAAATTAAATCTGTTGAAGGTGTTCTTGGTGAACTTGGAGCTGGTGATAAACCAACTATTTTAGCTCTTAATAAATGTGATATTGCAACTGAGGAACAAATAAATCGTTTAAAAGAACTTTATCCAAATGTTGAAAAAGTTGAAATTAGTGCTAAAAATGATATTAATATTGATATATTAATTGAAAAAGTTATGGAAAATCTTCCAAGAACTATGAAAAGAGTTGAACTTTTAGTCCCTTACTCTGAAACATCTATAAATGCTTATTTACATAGAAGTTCAATTATAGAAGAAGAAAGTTATGAACATGATGGTACAAAAATTATTGCTACAGTTAGTGATGAAGTTTATAATAAATGTGCTAAATTTATTGTTAATGAGCTTTAATAAGAATATTTTAAAAGTAAAAGATTAATTTCTTTTACTTTTTTTTGTTTTTTTAAAAAAGTTTGTGTCAACTAAAAATGAAAATGTCCCACAAAATCGTTAATTATTAGCTCTAA
>NZ_CAMQYW010000024.1 GCF_947039425.1 uncultured Cetobacterium sp.
GAAGCTTATGGAGTAACTGGAATTTTAGGATTAAACTATCATCCAAATGAAAAATTTAACCTTGGGATGAGATATGAAACAGAAACGAAATTAGATTTTAATAATAAAGAAACAAACTTAAAAAATGGATTTAAAAATTCAACAAAAGATTCTCTAAATCCAGTGTTAGGAGATATTTTATATGGAGCAGTAACTTCAGATCCATCTGTAAAACAATGGACAGAAGAAGGGAATGGAGAAAGAAACCTACCAGCAATGGCAGCAATGGGAGCTTCATATAAGGCAACAGATAGATTAACTCTTCTTGCTTCAGGAAACTACTACTTTATAAAAGGAACTGGAGATACTGTAGGAAACTATAAGAACTATGATAATGGTTATGATTTAGCTGTTGGATTAGATTATATATTAAATGAGAAGTTTACATTTATGACAGGTTACCAGTATACAAATACAGGAGCTAATGAGAAGACTTATACAGATACAGATTATCCATTAGATGCAAATATGTACTCTGTAGGATTAAAGTATAACTATAGTGAGCAACTTCAATTTATTGGAGCATACTCATATGTAGATTACAAACCAGGAACAAATAAAGAAACACAAATAACATATAAAAAGCGTGTAGAGGCTTTTGGAGTATCTGCAACATATAAATTCTAATAAAATAAAAATGCTGAGACTAAATCTCAGCATTTTTTTAATATTTTTCTTTAATTTCTCTTTCAATTGATCTTTGTTGATCTTTTTTAGCAAGAGATTCTCTTTTATCATAATTCTTTTTACCACGAGCAAGAGCTATTTCCACTTTAACATATCCCTTTGAAAGATGTATATTTAAAGGAACAATAGTATATCCTTTTTGCATAACTTTTTCATGTAGTTTTTGTATCTCTTTTTTATGAAGAAGAAGTTTTCTAACTCTTCTTTCATCAGGGTTATAAATACTACCAAAGTTCCAAGGAACAACAGACATTCCCATTATAAATATTTCATTATTAATAATTCTAATAAATGCTTCCTTAATACTTGTTTTAGTGGCTTTTATTGATTTAACCTCACTTCCGATAAGTTCAATACCAGCTTCAAATCTGTCTTCAATAAAATAATCAAAAAACGCTTTTTTATTATTCGCTAAGATCATCTATATCTCCCTTCATTTCTTCTATTATTAGTATATTCGTTTTGGAATTCTGTTGGAACAACTTCAATTTCTAACATTTGTAAATCAGCTCTAGCAACTAGAATATCCATTTTATCTCCTAGGTGGAACTCTCTACCAGTATCAACATCTTTCATAACATAATCATTTTCATCAAATTCATAATAATGTTGAGCAGTAGTTACATCCCAGAAACATTCAACGTGTTCTTCAGTTTCAAAGAAAATCTTTTTATTATTAAATCCAACAATAGTAGATTTAAATTCATCTCCAATTTTATCAAGCATATATTCAACAACTTTAATTTTTATACTTTCATCTTCAATTTTCATAGCTTTTCTTTCAGTTTGAGAAATATGAACAGTAACTTCAGGTAAGTAGTTAATAAGCATTCCATACTGTTTTTTACTTGGATATCCATGATTTGCAATATTAAGTATTCTATGAACTAAAAGATCTGCATATCTTCTAATTGGTGAAGTAAAGTGCGTGTAGTAACTAGATGAAAGTCCAAAGTGACCGACATTTTCAACACTATATCTAGCTTGTTTTAATGACATTAAAATCATTTTGTGAACTATCATATTAATCCCTTTTTCTTCAGAATCTCTAATGATAGATTGGAATTTTTTAGGATGTAAATCTTCAAAAGAGTGTAAAGAATATCCAAATTTTGATAGAGTTTCACTTAAAGTTTTAACTCTTTCAGGATCAGGAGTTTCATGAATTCTATAAACTGATGGCATTTCTAACCAGAAAAGTTTTTCTGCAACAGCTTCATTGGCCATAATCATAAAATCTTCAATAATTCTTTCTGATTCTCCTCTTTCAATATTTTTTAAATATTTAACTTTTTTATCTTCACCTAAAATTGCCTTAACTTCAGGTAGATCAAAATCAATACTTCCTCTGTTAAATTTAATAGCTCTTATTATCTTAGAAAGTTCAAGCATAGTGAAAATCATAGGAACAATATCACTATATTTTTCAGTCATCTCTTGATCTTCTTTTATAATTTTATTAACGTTTGTATAAGTCATTCTATGAGCTGTTTTAATAACAGATTTATATGTTTGAGTATCTAAAACTCTTCCTTGATTATCAATTAATAATTCAGAAGTGAATGTTAATTTATCTTCATTTGGATTTAAAGAACAAATTCCATTTGAAATTTCTCTAGGGAACATAGGTAATACTCTATCAACTAAGTAAACAGAGTTACCTCTTTTTTCAGCTTCTTTATCAAGAAGAGAACCAGTTGGAATATAATGAGAAACATCAGCTATAGAAACAAAAAGTTTATAGAATCCATTTTCTAATTTCTCAACATAAACAGCATCATCGAGATCTTTAGCATCATCGCCATCAATTGTTATAATAGGAAGATCTCTTAAATCTCTTCTTTTTTTAATCTCTTCTTGAGATATATTAACTGAGATTTTACGAGCTTCTGCAATAACATCATCAGGGAAATCTTCTGACATACCTTCTCTAATAATTAAAGCTTTAACCATATTATCAGTATCATAAGGATTACCTATTCTTTCAATAATTTTACCTTCAGGTTTCTTTTCGTCAGTCCCCCAAGAGATCATTTCAACAACAACAAGCTCCTCGTTTCTAGCTCCACCAAAAAAGTTTCTAGGAATATAGATATCTCTACCAAAAGATTGAGTTGGTCTTACAAAACCAAAGTTTTCTTTCTTTTCAAAAACACCAATAATAGTATTTTTTTCTCTACTTACAATATGAACAACTTCTCCCTCTTTTTTCCCTTTTCCTTCAGGTTCTTCTACTTTAATTAAAACAATATCACCATCAAGAGCTGTTCCAAATTTACTTCTAGGAATAAAATATCCTTCAGTATCACTATCAACAAAGGCAAATTTACCTTTAATATTAGAGAACTTTCCTTTAATAAATCCTAAGTTTTCTGGAATATTATATTTATTTCTTTTATTTTTCATTAATTCACCAGAATCAATCCATTGCTCTAAAAGTTCTCTGTTATCTTTTCTATATTTAGGAGACCATCCCATTAATTTAGTTAGTTCCTCTTGAGTAAGAGATTTGCTTCCTTTAAAAACTTTTTTTAATTGTTCTAGTTGTTTATCTAATTTTTTCATTTAACCTCCTTGGTTATTCAACACTTTTGTAATTAGCCAGTTACGAAGTTTAATTGTGTTATGATGAATAATAGAATTATTAGAAATTAGATACTCTATTTTTTTATTTACTTCAAATAAAATAGCTTGATCAATATTTTCTTTGGCTAATTTTCTAATTTCATCAACATGCATATATGAACGTTGAGGTTCAATTGCATCTGCAATATATATAATTTTTTCAATTAATTCCATATTTTCTCTACCAGTTGTATGGTATTTTATAGAATTTAAAATATCAGTATCTGTAATACCTAAATGTTTATTGACAAAGTGAGCTCCAGCAAAACTATGAAGTATTTGTCCAGCTTGTAAATAATCATTTGTTTCTTCCAAGCAACATTCTTTACAAATATCAATAAGGTCTTTTTTAGGAAATTCCTTTGCATAATCATGTAAAAGAGCAGCAATAGTTACCTCTTTAATATTAGCATTATAAAGTTTAGCTAATTCTTGTGCAGTTTCCATAACTCGAATAGAATGATTGTATCTTTTTTCAGATAAAACTTCTTTTAATTTTTTTTTAAAGTAATTTATATCCATTTCCATCCTCCAATTTTTAAAAAGGAGTTTCTATAAAATAGAAACTCCCACATAGATAGGTTATATATCACTGTTTTTTCTATAATAGTTACTAATATTAATGAAGTTAACTTTTTTAGTAGGATCTCCATCAATTAGTAATATAACTTTATCTGCTCCACCTGGAGATAGTAAACTATTAACAAATGAATAAATAATTAATAATTCTTCTTGAGGATTATTTGCAGATAATAGTATTTTTGAATCTAAATCTAAATAAAGATTTTTATTTTTACTATAGATTTCAAATTTATAGATTCCCTCTTTTATAGTATTATCAGATTTTAATTTTTTTATAAGTTGATTTATAATATTTGTTAAAATTCCTTCTTTAGTTATTAAATTATTAGGAATAATAATTTCTTCTGTATTTAATTTATTTTCTTTTAAATTTGGAAAATAAATAGTTGTCGTTAATTGTTTTTCTTTTAAATTTTCAACTTTAGGTGCTGTAATAGGTGTAACTTCAGTACTAATCACATTTAACTTGTGAGAGTAAAATCCTGTTCCAACAGTAACTATAATAAGAAAAGCAAGAAAAATCTTAACTTTTTTACACATACTTCCTCCTTAATAAAAGAAATTTCTAACTTTTTTAGCAATTTCATCAGCCATAACATTTTGATTAGCTGTTCTTGACATTTTTAAAACTTCATTTTTATTACTGATAAAACCAAGTTCCACTAATATACCTGGGCCATTAAAACCTCTCAAAACTGCAAAGTTAGCCCCATAAATTCCCCTATCTTTCATATTTAATCTACGAGATAAAGATGTATTTAAAGGTTCAGCAATAGCAATAGATTTTTCCATATTTTTGTTATAAGCCAGTTCACCCATAATTTGTGCAATACTAGTGGTCTTTTCCCCATATTTTTCCCCAAAACTATTTTCATAAGCAGCTATTCTACCTGCATATGGTGAAGATTTTTTTGAAAAATAAAATATTTCCATACCGTGAGCTTTAGAGCTTTTAGACGAATTAATATGTAAGCTAACAAATAAATCAGCTTTTCCTCTATTTGCAATTCTACTTCTATTGGATAAGGTAACAAAATGGTCACTTTCTCTTGTCATAATAATATTAAAATCTTTTGAAAGCTTTGCTTTTAATTTTTTTGCAACAGCCAAAGTTAAATCTTTTTCTCGATATTTTCTAAAGCCAATTGCTCCAGGATCCTTACCACCATGACCTGCATCAATAGTAACAGTAAACTCTTTTTTCTTAGAGCCATTATTTCTAAAATCAATGACAATTCTATGGGGATTATTTAAAGAGAAAACTTTATGAGATACATTTTTATTTAGCTTTATAAAAAGACCTAAATTTTTACCATAGTCAAGAACATCAATTTTGTTAATATTTTTTCCAATAAATTTAGACATATTAATTTTAGAATTTAAGTTTGTTTTTTCAATTTCAATAAAAAGAAGTCTATTATACTCATCATAGCTACTTGTAAATTTAGGTTTTGTTTTACTTGATATATCTAATACAAGTTGCGGAACAGTTGTATTTAGTCTTATATTTTTAACAAGGGAGTTTGCAAAAATAGACAGGGATAATAAACAAAATATAATAAAAAAAAATAATTTTTTCATGATTTCACTCCGTAACTTAGTTATAAATAAAACAGGATGGAAAAGATTATCTATTCCATCCTCGTAGATATTTTTATTTTAAAACTCTTGAAATAGAATTTTTTAGTATAGAAATGTGAACTCCTTTATCTATTCTTACAGATAGAAATTCAGAACCTATACTTGTTATTGTACCTTTTATTCCACTAGTAGTGATTATTTCAGCACCTTCTTTTAGTGAAGTTAACATTTCTTGGTGCTTTTTTTGTTTTTTCTTGTTTGGTAAAATTAGTAGGAAATAGAATACAGCTGCCCAAATAGCAAATGTAAGAACCATCCCACCATATTTAGCAAATAATTCGTTCATTTAATAGCCCCCTTATATTTTTTCTAAATCAAGTATACCACAAGGTAATACTCTTTTCAATAAATTTTAAGCGAAGAAATCTTTTAGTTTGTTGAAAAAGTTTTTATGTTTTTGATGATTTTTATCTTTTAGACTTTCATCGAATTTTTTTAATAATTCCTTTTGTTCATCATTTAGATTTACAGGGACTTCAATTTTAATTTTAACAATTTGGTCACCAGTGTATGGACTTCTAGGGTTTTTAATTCCTTCACCTTTTAATCTGAATAGTTTATCATTTTGAGTTCCAGCAGGGACTTTAATAGTTTTCTTACCATTTAATGTAGGAATTTCTATCTCGCCACCAATAGCTGCTTCAGTAAAGGTAATAGGAACCTCACAGATAATATCTTCT
The DNA here is from genome assembly GCF_947039425.1 of uncultured Cetobacterium sp. GTDB lineage: Bacteria > Fusobacteriota > Fusobacteriia > Fusobacteriales > Fusobacteriaceae > Cetobacterium_A. The sequence continues at coordinate 6,255 of NZ_CAMQYW010000024.1, forward strand.
CCTCTTCTCTCAAAGAATGGATGGTTTTTAACTTTGATATAAACGTAAAGATCTCCGTTAGGACCACCTTCAGGACTTGCATTACCCATACCAGATAGTCTAAGTTTTTGACCATCATCAATACCAGCAGGGATTTTAACATTTTTTTCTACAGTTTCTTTATCTATTCCAGATCCGCCACATTTTTTACATTTATGTTCAGGAACCTCACCCTTACCATGACAAGCATCACACTCTTGAGCAGTTTGGAAAGTTCCGAAAACAGTTCTTTGTGTTACTTGAATAGTACCGCTTCCATTACATTTTTTACAAGTATGCATTTTAGAGCCTTTCTCAGCTCCAGTTCCATTACATGAATTACATTTCCCTTGTCTTTTATATTTTAAAGTTTTTTCTACACCTTTAGCAGCTTCTTCTAGTGTAAGTTCAAGATTATATCTTAAATCTTCACCTGGTTCAGGACCTCTTCTTTCAGAACCGCCGAAACCACCAAAGCCACCACCTCCGCCACCAAAGAATGATCCGAAGATGTCACCAAGGTCTTCAAAACCTCCGCCACCGCCGAAACCACCACCGTAGCCTCCAGCACCAGCACCGCCACCACCATTTTCAAAGGCTGCATGACCGAATCTATCATATTGTGCTTTTTTATTTTCATCAGATAAAATCTGATAAGCTTCATTAACCTCTTTAAATTTATCTTCAGCTTCAATTCTTTCTTTTTCAGAAGCACCACTAAATTTATCTGGGTGATATTTCATAGCTGCTTTTCTATATGCTTTTTTTATTTCTGAATCAGAAGCTCCCTTAGAAACTCCCAAGACTTCATAAAAGTCTCTTTTTGCCATTTCGAATAATCCTCCATTTCTTAAAATAAGGGATAGAAAACTATCTATCCCTTAAGTAAAGTATATATTAATAACTAATATTAGTCAACTATCTCAGCATCAGCAACATCATCATTTTGAGCTTCTGAGTTTGGAGCTCCACCTTGTTGTTGAGCAGCTTGAGCATCTTTATAAATTTCTTCAGCTAATTTATGAGCAGCTGTAGATAATTTTTCAATAGCAGCTTCCATAGCTTCTTTATCTTCTCCGTCTTTTACTTGTTTAAGTTCTTCGATAGCAGTTTCTATTGCAGTTTTCTCTTCTTCAGTTACTTTATCTGCATGTTCTTTAACAGATTTTTCAGTAGAAGCGATTAACATATCAGCTTTATTTCTAGTTTCAATTAACTCTTTGAATTTTTTATCTTCAGCTTCATTAGCTTCTGCATCTTTTTTCATTTTTTCAATATCGTCAGCAGATAGGTTAGTAGAACCAGAAATAGTTACATTACTTTCTTTTCCTGTTCCTAAATCTTTAGCAGATACATGAACAATTCCGTTAGCATCTATATTAAATGTAACTTCGATTTGAGGAATTCCTCTAGGTGCAGCTGGAATACCATCTAAGTTGAATTCACCTAATTTATGGTTATCAGAAGCTTTTGCTCTTTCTCCTTGAAGTACATTAATTGTAACAGCTGGTTGATTATCTACAGCAGTTGAGAATACTTGTGATTTTTTAACTGGTATAGTTGTATTTCTTTCGATAATCTTAGTACAAACTCCACCTAAAGTTTCAATACCAAGTGATAATGGAGTTACATCAAGTAATAATACATCTTTAACGTCTCCCATTAATACTCCACCTTGAATAGCAGCACCTTCAGCAACAACCTCATCTGGATTTATTCCTCTATTTGGTTTTTTACCGAAGTAAGATTCAACCCACTCTTGAACTGCAGGAATTCTAGTAGATCCTCCAACTAATAAGATCTCATCAATATCTGATGGATTCATTCCAGCAGCTTTCAAAGCATCTTTTGTAGGGATTTGTGTAGCTTCTACTAAATCTTTAGTTAAATCATTAAATTTAGCTCTAGTTAATTTTATATCTAAATGCTTAGGTCCAGTTGCATCCATAGTTATGAATGGTAAAGAGATATGAGCTTCCATTAATGAAGATAACTCTTTTTTAGCTTTTTCAGCAGCATCTTTAAGTCTTTGGAAAGCCATTTTATCATTAGCTAAGTCAATTCCATTTTCTTTTTTGAACTCTTCTACTAAGTATTTAATAACAACATCATCAAAGTTGTCTCCACCTAAGTGATTGTTTCCTGATGTAGATATAACTTCAATTACACCATCAGCAATTTCAAGGATAGAAACGTCAAATGTTCCTCCACCAAGGTCAAATACTAATACTTTCTCTTCTTTCCCACCTTTTTCAAGTCCATAAGCAAGAGCAGCAGCAGTTGGCTCATTTATAATTCTTTTAACGTCTAATCCAGCAATTACACCAGCATCTTTTGTAGCTTGTCTTTGAGCATCGTTAAAGTATGCAGGAACAGTAATAACAGCTTCAGTAACTGTTTCACCTAAATAAGCTTCAGCATCTGATTTTAATTTTTTTAAGATCATTGCAGAAATCTCTTGTGGAGTATAAACTTTTCCATTAATAGTTTCTTTGAAATCAGAACCCATATGAGTTTTGATTGATGAAATTGTAGTAGTAGGATTTGTTATTGCTTGTCTTTTAGCAATCTCTCCAACTATAATTTCTCCGTTATCTTTAATGTTAACAACAGATGGAGTTGTTCTAGCACCCTCAGCATTTGTTATAACAGTTGTAGATCCACCTTCCATGATAGCAACACATGAGTTTGTAGTTCCTAAGTCAATTCCTATAATTTTTCCCATTTTAAATCCTCCTATAAACTTCAAATTTTATTATTTAAATTTCAATTTTATGTATTTTAATTTATTTTTTACAAACCTTAACCATTGAGGGTCTGATAACTCTCCCCTTCATTTTATAACCTTTTTGGAATTCAGCAATAACTTCATCATTAGAGTGATCAGCTGATTCTTCTACAGCAACTGCCATATGTAAATGTGGATCAAAAGAAGCTTTTTCAGTTTCAATTGCTTCAACACCTTCACTAGTAATGATACCTTTCATTTGAGAAAGAGTTAATTCAACTCCTTTTACTAAAGAATCAAAATCCTTTGATTCAGAAGAAGCGGCAATAGCTCTCTCTAAATTATCTATACTATCTAAAACTTTAACAATAACTTTTTCAGAAGCAAATGCTTTTAAGTCATCAAATTCTTTTTCTTTTCTTTTAGTAAAGTTTTGGAATTCAGCTTGTTTTCTTAGATATGAATTTTTCCAATCTTCAACTTCAGCTTTTAACTTTCCAATTTCTTCATCATTTGTAATTTCTTCAGATACTATTTCAGGTTCATTAATAGTTTCTGTTGTTTCTTTAATTATTTCTTCATTAATCTTTTTCTCTGACATTAATATCTCCTTCATTTCCAATTTGTTTTATAACTTTGTTAACTTCTTCAGTTATGTGCTGTATAACACCCATAGTTTTAGAATAAGCCATTCTTTTAGGTCCCATGACACCAATAACACCTGGAGAATTATCCATATTATATACAGAATAAACAAAATTATAATCTTCTAATCCCTTTACTGCAAGTTCCTCTCCAAAAATAATATTAACTTCTCCTTCCTTAAAAGGTTTAGACTTAATAGCATCTTCAAAAAGTTCTTTTATTTTTTCTCTTTTAGAGAATATATCTAAAACATCAGAAATTTCGTTAACTTGTTTGTCTTTGAATATTTCAGATGAATTTTCTAAAAACAGCTTACCTTCTACTTCAGCATAAACGAAATCAATTAAATGATCAATTTCATGAGGTTCAGGTAATTTTTTAACTATTTCTCGATTTATTTTGTTAGATAATTTAATTAAATCATCTTCTGAACACATTTCATCAAAGAATATTTTTTTAGTTCTAACACTTTTATTCTCCATAACGATAACAGCCATAGCCATATAATCATCAATATGTACAAGTTGAACTTTTTTTATTTTTTCTCTTCTATGTGTTGGTTCAATAACAACACCCATACAATTAGTAAGTTTTGAAAGAAGAGTGGATGTTCTTTTTAAAACAGAATCTAATTCTCTCATTTTTCTGTCATATACAGAATTAATACGAGCTTGTTCTTCAAGTGTTAATTTTTCTACTTTTAATAATTCATCTAAATAAAATTTATATCCCTTATCTGTAGGGATTCTACCAGAAGAACTGTGAGTTTTTGAAATAAAACCTTTATCTTCAAGGTCAGACATTACATTTCTGATTGTAGCTGAAGATAGGTCAATATTATACTTTTTAACTAAAGTCCTAGAACCAATTGTCTCTCCAGAAAGAAGATAGAAATCAATAATAGCACTAAAAACTAAACGTTCTCTATCGCTAACAATCATATTAAATCGACCTCTTTTATTTTTAGGTTGTTAGCACTCGGCTTGAGAGAGTGCTAATCATGGAAATAATATAATACAAAAAAAAAGATTTGTCAAATAGTTTTTTTAAAATATAAAAATTATTTTGAAAAAGCAATATACATAGAGTATAATTTGTGTGAAAAAAAGAAATATTTAAGGGGTGAATATCATGGGAACTATTAGTGGTAAGAGTATATTTCCAGGAATAGTAATAGGGCAGCCTTATATTGAACGAAAAAAAAAGGTGGATATTGAAAATTATAAGATTGCATCAGATAAAGTAACAGAAGAAATAAAAAGATTTTTAGATGCTGTTCAGAAAGCAAAAGCTGATATAAAAAAGATAAAAAGTGATCTTCATGGAAAAATTAATAAAGAAGATTTACAAATATTAACAGTTCATATAATGATGTTAGATGACCCACAATTTATAAATGATATAAAAAAAGGAATAAAAAAAGAGGAAAATAATGCGGAAGGTGTTGTGAGAAAGGTATCGAATAGGTATATCGAGATGTTTGAAAAAATAGCAGACCCAATATATAAACAAAGAGCACTTGATATAAAGGATATTAGTGAAAGAATAATTTTAAATTTAACTAGTGAAAATACAGTAAATGAAAATTTACATGGGAAAATATTAGTTATAAGTGAATTATTACCTTCTGAATTATTAAAAATTTATTACAGTGGAGTAGAATTAGCAGGAATAATAATGGAGTATATTGGAGAAACATCACATACTGCAATACTGGCTAAAGCTTTAGAAATACCTACACTGATGGGAGGTCATGACCTGTTTTCAATGGAGTGGGGAGATCAAATAATTTTAGATACCACTTCTTTAGAGGGAAAAGTGATAAGTAATCCTGATGAAAAGACACTAAATAAATATATAGAAGAAAAAGGAAAGTATAGAAATAAAATAAAAGAAATAGAGGAAACAATAGATAAAGAGACGGTAACCTTAGACGGAAAAAGAGTCTATCTTCATGTAAATGTAGGAGGGCGTCTTGATATAACTCAAGTAAATAAGAAAAAACCAGATGGGATTGGACTTTTAAGAACAGAGCTTATATATATGGATGCTAAGGAGTTCCCAGATGAAGAGAAGCAAAGAAAAATATACGATAATATAGCTAAAGAGTTTGGACCAGATAAACCAATAATAATAAGAACATTGGATATAGGTGCAGATAAAAAGTTATCTTATTATAAAATGGCTGATGAGGAAAATCCATCGTTAGGTTGTAGAGGTATGAGACTAACTTTATCTGATAAAAAATTATTTAAAAATCAAGTAAAAGGAATTTTAAGAGCTGCAAAAGATCATGATATTAAAATGATGTATCCTATGATTACAAATTTAAATGAGATAAAAGAAGCTGAAGAATTTTTAAAAATATGCAAAAAAGAATTAAGAGATGATGGATTAGAATATAAAGAAGATATTGAAATAGGAATGATGGTTGAAGTTCCATCAGCGGTAATGTTAGCAGATGTATTTATAGAACACGTAGATTTTTTCTCAATAGGAACAAATGATTTAACTCAATATATACTAGCAACAGATAGATTTAGTCCCATTGCAGAAAAATTATATGATTGTTATGACCCAGCAATAATTAGAGCAATAAATATAGTGGCAGATGCTGCTAATAAAAAAGGTAAAAAAGTTTCTGTTTGTGGAGAAATGGCAGGAGAAGAACAAGCTGTTGTGGCAATGCTTAGTATGGGAATTGAAAACTTAAGTATGGCTCCAGCTTTTATTCCAAAAGTTAGAAATTTAATAAGAAAAATAAAAATATCAGAATTAAAAAAGATACATGAGCAAATATTAAAAGCTGAAAATGCAAGTTGTATAAAAGAGATACTCAATGAGTACTTAATAAAAATAGAAAAGAGGAGAAAAAATTTATGAAAAAGACAGAAGTGACGATAAAGAATAAAGCTGGACTCCATGCAAGGCCATCATCTTTATTTGTACAAGTAGCCAGCAAGTATGATGCAGACATAAATATAATTTATGAAGATGAAGTTATAAATGGGAAAAGTATAATGGGATTAATGCTTCTAGCTGCAGAGCAAGGTAGAACTTTAATTTTAGAATGTGATGGAGAAGATGAAGAGCAAATGATTGAAGAATTAGTTGATCTTGTGGAAGTTAAAAAATTTAATGAGGAGTAAACCTGTGGAAATTTTAAGAGCAGATAAAATGGGATTTTGCTTTGGAGTTAAAAAAGCAGTTGAAACTTGTTATGAAATTTCTGAAAGCAGAGAGTATAGAAAATATATATTAGGTATGGTTGTACATAATAAAGATGTAGTAAAAAGAATGAAAGAAATTGGATTTTTAACAATACATGAAGAGGAGTTATTAGAGGGAAAAGATAACCTGAAAAAAGGTGATATTGTAATAATAAGAGCACACGGAACTACAAAAGAGATATATGAAATACTAAGAAAAAAAGGTGTTATTATTGAAGATGCCACTTGTATATTTGTAACTAAAATAAGAGAGATTCTTTTGGAGAGGGAAGAGGAGAAAGATGAAATAATTTTTATTGGAGATAAAGATCATCCGGAAGTAAAAGGAATTATATCTTTTGGTAAAAATATACATATATTTAAAACAATTGAAGAGTTAAAAAAAGCTGATTTTAATAAAGAAAAAAAATATTCTGTATTAACTCAAACTACTTTAAATAAAGAAAAGTTTTTAGAGATAAAAGAATATTTACAAAAACACTATTCAAATGCTAAGATATTTGATAGGATATGTGGAGCAACTAGTGAAAGACAAGAAGCAACTAAGAGTTTATCTAAAATAGTAGATATAGTTATTGTTATTGGAGATATAAAAAGCTCGAATAGCAAAAAACTGCTTGAAGTGGCGTTAAAAAATAATCAAAATAGTTATTTAATCCAAAATGATAAGGAACTAAATTTATCCATATTTAAACCCGATATGAAGGTTGGGATAACAGCGGGAGCATCGACTCCAGAAGAAGTAATAAAAAAAATAGAAAATAAAATAAGGGGGAAGTTTAATGTCTAACTTTGATCACTACGAAGATTTTGAAGCACTACTAAATGAATATATGCCTGTAAAAGAGGAAGAAGAAATAAAAACTAAAGTAAGTGGAACAATAGGAAGTATGGATAGAAACTATTCATATTTAGAAGTAGCAGGACAACCCGCAAGTGTGAGAGTGAAAACAGATGAGTTAACTGGGTATAAAGTTGGAGATACTGTTGAAGTTTTAGTAGTTGCAAAAATGGAAGAAGACGATGCACTTGTTTTAATTGGATCAAAAAGAAGAGTTGACCAAGAAATCGGAAACG
>NZ_CAMQYW010000025.1 GCF_947039425.1 uncultured Cetobacterium sp.
ATCATTAATTATTAATTAAGTATTATATTAATTATTATATCATATTATTTATTTCACTAATAGTACATTTTTTATATTTTTACTAGTTCTTTTAAATGATCAACATAGGCTAATTTAGATAATTTTCGTAAAGAATCTATATATGTTGGATAAGCCTGGATTGATTCCATTAATTTGTAGAATTTAAGATTTTGACTATTCATAAATTGAAGTAAACCAATTATCTCTCCTGCTCTATCTCCAATACAACAAGCACCTATTACTCTAAATTTTTTATCACAAATTACTTTCAAATAAAAATCATCCTCTAATGATATTATAGATCTTTCATTATCTTTGCCTAAAAGTTTATAAATTTTTATATTTTCTTTTAACTCCATAGCTTCTCTTTCGTTTATTCCCATTCTAGAAAATTCTGGATTTGTAAATATTGTCCAAGGAATAGATCTATAATCTGCTTTTTTCTTAATATAAGGAAAAAGTATATTTCTAACTACAATCTCCCCATTATAACCAGCCATATGAGAGAATCTATAAGGGCCTACAACATCACCTATAGCATATATATTTTTATTATCTGTTAGCATATTTTCATTTACATTTATTCCTCTTTTTGAATATGACACTCCTGTTTTTTCTAAATCTAATCCATTTATATTAGGAACTCTTCCCGTTGAAATAAAAATTTTATCAAACTCTTCTACTTTATTTTCTGTTATAACTTGAACTTTATCCCCTTCTTGTTTTAATTCTATATTTCCACAGTTTAAATATAATTCAATTCCCTCTTTTCTAAGTTTATTTTTATAAAATTCTGAAATCTCTTCATCCTCAACTGGAACTAACTTCTCTCCAATTTCATAAATAGTAACATCTATTCCAAATCTTTTTAAGGCAAAAGATAATTCTAAAGATATTACTCCTCCACCTATCATTACAAGTTTTTTAGGAATTGTTTTTTGAATGAAAAAATTGGAATTAGTTAAATAGTCTATATTCTCCAATCCTTTAATTGGAGGAATAAACGGACTACTTCCTGTTGCTATTACTATTTTATCACCAGTATATATCTCTTCATTAACTTCAATACTGTCTTCTTTAATAAATTTTCCTATTCCTTTTATGTAATCTATTCCTTTTTCTTTTAAAACAATTGGATCTTCTTTCCCAGCAATATTTTTTATTACTTTTCTAACCTCTTCTAAAGCTATTTCTATCGGCATTTGATTTTTAGATAGATTTATAAAAGCTTTAGATGGAACACAACCCGACCAAGTACATTCTCCACCCACATTTGATTTTTCTATTAATAATATTTTTTTCCCAGCTCCTGCAAGTCCAAAAGCTACTGTTAATCCTCCAGCCCCACTACCTATTACTATGCAATCGTATTTCATATATACCTCCTTTTTTGAATAAAAAAAAATAGCTCTAAAAAGTGCTATTTTCTTATTTTAATTGGTATGTTAGCTACTAAAGCTGTATCTCTTCCATTATCTGTTTCTTGCGACACTTCAATATTCAATGCATCTCTATCTATATCAACATATTTTGATATTACTGCAATTAACTCATCTTTTAATTGTTCCATTGCCTTTGGAGATAACATAGTCCTGTCATGAATTAATACTAATTTTAAACGATCTTTAGCTACTGAACTTGTCTTTTCCTTTGCAAAAAAGTCAAAAATTCCCATGCTTACCTCCTTTTACTTTTTAAAAATTTCTTTAATTTTATCAAAAAATCCAACTTTAGGATCTAAATCTAAAAATGGAACTTCTCTTCCTAAAGTTCTATTAGCTATATTTTGATATGCTTTAGCCGCAAGAGACTCTCCTTTATAAACTAAAGGCTCTCCTTTATTTGTAGAAATAACTATATTTTCATCATCAGGAACGATTCCAATAGGTTGAATACCCAATATATCAGTTACATCTTCTACACTCAGCATATTTCCATCTTTAACCATATTCATTTTTAAACGATTTACAATTAATTTTGGAGTTCTTATTTCATTTGCTTCTAATAACCCAATTATTCTATCAGCATCTCTAACAGCTGATATTTCTGGAGTTGTTACAACATATGCTTCTTCTGCCGCTGCTATTGCATTTTTAAACCCTTGCTCTATTCCTGCAGGACAATCTACTAGTATATAATCAAATTCCTCTTTTAATGTAGCTATTAAAGCTTTCATTTGCTCAGGTGAAACTGCATTTTTATCTCTCGATTGTGCTGCTGGTAATAAATGTAAATTATCATTTCTTTTATCCTTTATTATAGCTTGCTTAGGCTTACAATTACCTTCTATTACATCTACTAAATCATAAACTATTCTATTTTCAAGGCCCATAACAACATCTAAATTTCTTAACCCAATATCTGTATCTATTAAAAGTGTTCTTTGGTTTTGCATAGCCAAAGCTGCACCTAAATTTGCACTACTTGTCGTTTTTCCTACTCCACCTTTTCCTGATGTAATAACAATAACTCTTCCCATAACTCCTCCTTAAAGCTCTATATTTTAGTCATATTTTCTAAGGTAAGCTTATTAAATTTCTCTATAAATATATTTCCATCTTTTAAATAAGCTACCTCAAAATCTGTTGTCTTTTTTACTTTATTTATATCTAAGATATTCGTACTTGGATTTTTAGCTATAACTTGTCCTATTCTTATTTGAATAGGATTCAGTGAAAAAGCTCCTATAAATGCCTCACTTCCTTCTAATTCTCCAGCATATACTGTTCCATTTAAATATCCTAAAACTATAATATTTCCTTTAGCTTTAATCATGGCTCCTGGGTTTACATCTCCTAAAACAACCACATTCCCATTGAATTCAATTGAATTACCAGATCTTAAAGTACCTTTATAAAACTTTGTTACTCCCTCATCTGTTATATCTTTTAAATTTTCAAAAGGAAACTGATTAATCTTTGGTAACTGAGATAAGGCTGATTCTTCTGAAAAAACAAAGGCTATATCTATTTTAGTTTCTTTATGTATTACTCCTATTAATATATTTTCCTCTATTTCATTTAAATTTCTATTAATAAACTCTATGGCAATTTTTGCTTCACCTATAAAACTTTCTGCTTGTTTTATTTTTTCTGTAAATTTTTCTTTTAAAGTGTTAAAGTCAACTTTATCGTCTAATTGAACAACTAGCCTATCTTTTTTACCTTTTAAAATTACACAGTCATTCATATTTACACTCCTATACAAATATTCTATACAATCACTGAATTATAACATTTTTAAATTCAAACGGCAATACATTTATACCAATAAAAAAGGGGCTTAACAGCCCCTTATAATTAGAATAATATATTTTCTTCTGTTTCAAAATCAAAAATATGACACTTTTCCATATCAAAGTAAAATTGTCCTTCTTGATTAAAGTTTATTCCTGTTGATTTTTCTACAGGTATTCTTGAAGAATACTGTGTATCACCTATTACAAAATATATAAACTCTTCATTACCCATTTGCTCAACGATATTTACTTTTCCCTTTACTTTCAACTCTTCTGGTAAAGGATTAGTTTTTTCATTTCCTATATTTTCTGGTCTAATTCCAAACCATACTTTTTTTCCAATATAAGATTTTAATTTCTCTATTTTATTTTTAGGAACTTCTATTTTATCTCCACTTGAAATTTCTAAATAAATTTTATTATTATCATCTATTAATTTAGCTTCAACTATATTCATTGCTGGTGATCCTATAAATCCAGCTACAAATTTATTTTTAGGGAAATTATATAAATTTAAAGGTGTATCAACTTGCATTATTTTTCCATAATTTAATACACAAATTCTATCTCCCATTGTCATAGCTTCCACTTGATCATGTGTTACATATATCATAGTTGCATTTTGCCCCTCAGATTTTAATTGTTTATGCAACTGAGTTATTCTAACCCTCATTGAAACTCTTAATTTAGCATCTAGGTTTGATAGAGGTTCATCAAATAAGAATACTTCTGGCTTCCTAACAATAGCCCTTCCTACAGCAACTCTTTGTCTTTGTCCTCCAGACATCTCTTTTGGCTTTCTCATTAATAAGTCAGTTATTTCAAGCTTCTCTGCTGCTTCTCTTACTCTAATATCTATCTCATTTTTAGGAACTTTTGCCATTTTTAATCCAAAAGCCATATTTTCATATACTGTCATATGTGGATATAAAGCATAGTTTTGGAAAACCATAGCTATTCCTCTATCTTTAGGAGGTAAGTCATTAACAAGTTTTTCTCCTATATAGATTTCTCCACCTGTAATTTCTTCCAATCCTGCAACCATTCTTAATGTTGTTGATTTTGCACATCCTGACGGACCTACAAAAACCATAAACTCTCCATCCTCAATATGAAGATCTATTCCGTGAACTGCTTTAAAACCATTTGGATACTGTTTTTCAACTTTCTTTAATCTAACTTCAGCCATATTAATTACTTCCTCCTTATATACTTACTAAATCTGTGTATATTATATAGTATTTTTTGATTTTAATATAATTAATATTTTATATGGTCAGTTTTGATTATATATATTTTGTTTCGAAACCAAACGTAGTTTTTTGATAATATTTATTATTTTCGTTATATATATTAATTTTTTCAGGAACAGAATTAAATACATCTGGATAATCTTGAGTTTCAAAACAAATTCCTGTGTGTTTTAAATCTAAAAAATTACCTGTATATATTACTACAACTGGTTGATCTGTTTTAAATTTCAATACTCTTCCACTTTCTTCATCCACTAAAACTCCATCGTATATATTATCCTTTGATAGAATAAATGGATGATCAATTCCACCACCTACAATTTTCACCTGATCATGCTCACTTTTTATTACATCATTTAATTTATTTATTTTATTTTTTTCAATTATACACTCTTTATAATCATATTCTATTGGTAATGTTTCTTTATCCACTTTTCCATATCCTTTTATTTCTAACTTTAAATCCATATTTAATATATCTTTTCCCATATTTCCAGATAAATTAAAATAAGCATGATTTGTTAAATTTATATATGTATTTCTGTCTGGAGTTCCAAGATATTCAAGAGTTAAAGTATTCCCATCAACTATATAATTGACAATAAAATCTACATTCCCGGGAAATCCAGATTCTAAATGTTCACTTTTCAATTTTAAAGATAATATTGCTTTATTTTCTTTTACTGATAAAAACTCCCCTTCCCAGTTCATTTTATTTAAACCATTTGGTCCTCCATGTAAATTATTATTTCCATTATTTTTCTCTAAAAAATACTCTATTTCATCTATCTTTAAAATACCATTTTTTATTCTTCCAGCATTTCTTCCTGTTATACATGAATAATGATTTTTATCATTTTCATACTCTTTTAAAGTTTCATACCCTAAAACGATATTTTCAAAAACACCATTTTTATCTGGGACTTTTAAACTTTTTATAATTCCTCCCAATGAAAGAATCTCTATCTCTAAATATTTATTTTTTATTTTATAATTAAAAACTTCTTTCCCATTTTCTAATAGACCAAATTTTGTTACTTGAATATCCAATATTATCTCCTCCATATCTCTTTTTTAAATAAATTATGAATCACAACAGAAATTGGATTATATATATGAACCTTATCCAATATTTTTGAAACTGAAAGATCATACTTTTGTTCATCTAAGGTCACTTTTTGTAATTCCAATTTTAATGTACTCATTAATAACTTCTCTTGAAATATATCTCCCATAAGAACAATTTTTTCTGGATTTAATAAAGAGATAATCATGTCTATACTATGTGCTATCATTACCATAGCTTCTGTACTTACCTTTGTACTTAAAAAATCTCTCTTTTCCACAGCTTTTAATACATCTTTTATTGTAATTTTTCCCTTTGTATTTAAAATCTCTTTTAAACTACTATAATTATTTAATTTTATCATAGAAATAAGTCTATTTATTATTGCTAAATTCGATACTTCAGCTTCTAAACACCCTCTTTTTCCACAAGAACATCTTCTTAAACTTGTTCTATCCATAACAACGTGTCCTATCTCTCCAGACATAAAACCATGGCCTGACAGTAATTTCTCATTTACAAAAATAGAACTTCCCACACCTTCAGAGATATTTAAAACAACGTAATCTTTTGAATCTTTGCAATTCCCAAAATATTTTTCTGTTAATGCCATCGCTCTAACATCATTTTCAACTAATATTACTAATTTGAACTTTTTTTCTAATTCACTTTTTAAATTTATCTTTTTCCAATTATAATGTGGTGAAAAAATAAGAACTCCTGTTTCTGGATTGATTAACCCTGTTGATACAATTGATAAAATTCTTATATCTATTCTTTTTTCTAATTCTTTTTCTATTATTTCTTCTAATTCTAAAATAGAATAAGTTTTCAAATTAATATTATAAGTGTAACTTTCAATAATTTCTCCTAATACGCTTCCTACTGTTACAACAAGAGATGTTGGAGTTAATGAAATCCCTAAAACTTTTCCTAACCATTCTTCATTTAAGATCAATTCAACTGGTTTTCTTCCCCCTGTAGATTTTCCCATAGCATGCTCTAAAACTACATTTTCCTGAAGAAGAGGTTCTAAAGCTTTTGTTATTGCAGGAGGAGTTAATTTTAATTCCTCTGCTATTTTTTTCCGTGATATAAATCTATTTTCTTTTATCATTTCTAAAATTTTTAATTGAGAGCCTGTAAATTTCATTATATACCTCCTACTAATACCTCTATCATACCTTTTACTTTTTTCTAAGTCAATATATGCTTTACGAACTTTTTTTACTTTTTTAATTATGTTTGTTTCAAAATAGATATTAAACTTCAAATATATAGAATAATAAAGTATACTCATAAAAATAGAATCTTTATTTATGGAGGGTATTATGAATTTAATTAATGAATTAATTTTAGATTTTAAAAAAGAATTTCAAAAGGATGCATATGAAAAAACTGAAGTTTTTTTTGCTCCTGGAAGAGTTAATTTAATAGGTGAACACATTGATTATAACGGAGGTAAAGTTTTTCCTTGCGCTCTAGATTTTGGAACTTATGCTGTTGTTACAAAAAGAGAAGATAATAAATTTAGAATGTTTTCTAAAAATTTTGAAAATATAGGAATGCTTGAATTTTCTTTAAATAATTTAATTTTTGATAAAAAAGATGATTGGGCTAATTATCCAAAGGGAGTTATTGGCACTTTTATAAATTCAGAATTTAATATAACTCATGGACTTGATATTTTATTTTTTGGTAATATTCCAAATGGTGCTGGTTTATCCTCTTCTGCATCAATAGAGGTTTTAACTTCTGTTATTTTAAAATCTATTTTTAATTTAGATATTAATATGATTAATATGGTTAAATTAAGTCAAAAAGCTGAAAATGAATTTATTGGAGTTAATTGTGGAATTATGGATCAATTTTCTATAGGTATGGGAAAAGAGAATAATGCTATTTTATTAGACTGTGATTCTTTAGAATATTCTTATGCTCCTTTCATTTTAGATAATATATCCATTGTAATTGCAAATACAAA
Source organism: uncultured Cetobacterium sp. (assembly GCF_947039425.1). Classification (GTDB taxonomy): domain Bacteria; phylum Fusobacteriota; class Fusobacteriia; order Fusobacteriales; family Fusobacteriaceae; genus Cetobacterium_A. The sequence continues at coordinate 7,563 of NZ_CAMQYW010000025.1, forward strand.
TAAAAGAAGAGGTCTTGGAGATTCAAAATATAATGAGAGAAGAGCTTCTTGTGAAAATGCTTTAAGTGAATTAAAAGAAAATAATATTAATATCTCCTCTCTTTGTGATATGTCCTTTGAAGAGTTTGAAAAATACAATCATTTAATATCTTCAGATGAAAATAAAAAAAGAGTAAAACATGCTGTTACTGAAAATGAAAGAGTATTAAAAGCTATGGAAGCTTTAAGCAATAATGATATTAACACTTTTGGATTATTAATGAATCAATCGCATATCTCTTTAAAAAATGATTATGAGGTTACTGGAATAGAACTTGACTCTCTTGTTGAGGCTTCTTGGGAGGAAAATGGAGTTATTGGTTCTAGAATGACAGGAGCTGGATTTGGTGGTTGTACTGTTTCTCTTGTTAAAAATGAATATATTGATTCTTTTATAGAAAATGTTGGAAATAAATATTTTGAAAAAACTAATTTAAAAGCTGATTTCTATATAGCTAAACCTGGTGAAGGGGCTAGAAAGTTAGGTGATTTTTAATGAATATATACTCTTTAATTCAGGAACTTTTAAATTATTCTCTTAAATATAACCTTATATCAACACATGAAGAGATATATTCTAGAAATTTACTTTTAGATTGTTTTAATCTTGATGAGTGGAATTTTCCTAATAACATTTTAGAAAATAGAGATTTAGAAACTTTATTAGAAAATATGTGTTTATGGGCTATTGATAATAGTTTAATAAATGATTCTAAAGCTGAAATGGAACTTTTAGATACAAAAATTATGAACTATGTTATTCCAAGACCTAAAGAGGTTATTGAAACTTTCTATAAAGACTATAGTATCTCTCCTGAAACTGCAACATACAACTATTATAACTTTTCAAAAGCTACAAATTATATTAGATCTAAACGTATTGAAAAAAATCTATATTGGTTATCTCAAACCACTTATGGAGATTTAGAAATAACTGTTAATTTAGCTAAACCTGAAAAGGATCCAAAAGATATTGAAAGAGAAAAAAATATGCCTCAATCTTCATATCCAAGTTGTCTACTTTGTATTGAAAATGTTGGTTATAGAGGAAGACTTAATCATCCAGCTAGACAAACCCACAGAGTTATACCTTTAACTTTAGGAAATGAAGAGTGGTTTTTACAATTTTCTCCTTATGTTTATTATAATGAACATTCAATTGTTTTTTGTAAAGAACATAGGCTTATGAAAATTGATGAAAATGCCTTTTCAAGACTTTTAGAATTTGTGGAAAAATATCCTCATTATTGTATTGGATCAAATGCCGATCTCCCAATCGTTGGTGGCTCTATCTTATCACATGACCACTATCAAGCTGGAAAACATATTTTTCCAATGGCTAAAGCTAGTGTAGAAAAAGAGTTTAAAGTTAATCAATTTCCAGAAATCAGCTGTGCTATAGTTAATTGGCCTATATCTGTTATTCGTTTAACTGGAAAAAATAAAAATGATATTTTAAAATTATCTACACATATTTTAAATAAATGGAAAAACTATTCAGATATTGATGCTAATATTCTTGCTTTTTCAAATGAAACTCCACATAATACAATAACACCTATTGTAAGAAAATTAGGAGAAAACTATCAAATGGATTTAGCTCTAAGAAATAACAGAACAAATGACGAGCATCCTATGGGTATCTTCCATCCTCATAGTGAAGTCCATAATATTAAAAAAGAAAATATTGGACTTATTGAAGTTATGGGTGTTGCTATTTTACCTGGAAGACTTGAAAAAGAAATGGCCGATTTAGAAACTCTTCTAAAAAATAACAACTGGAAAGATCTAATTTTAAAAGATGAGGCCTTAAAAAAACACTTTAACTGGATTGAAAAAATAACTGAAAAATATAAAAATGAGATAACTACAGATATCTTAAAAAAAGAGATTGGAAAAACTTTTGCTACAGTTCTTGAACACTCTGGAGTATTCAAAAAAACTGAAAGCGGAAAAAAATATTTTGATAAATTTATAAATATATTGTAAAATGAATTTGCTAGGGGTGCTTTTTTTAGCTGAGAGACCATTTAATAATGGTTAACCCTTCGAACCTGATTTGGTTAAAGCCAGCGTAGGAAAGCTATTTTTAATTAAATAAACTTTAATTAACTATAAAGCTATACCTATTTTAGGTGTAGCTTTTTTTATTAAAAATAATTTTTAAGGGGGTAAATTTTGATTATTTTTAAACTTAATGGTGAAAATAGTTCTACTAAAACAAATATAACCATTAACGAATATTTAAATTCTTTAAACTTAGATATAAATAGTGTTGTTGTATTGCTAAATAACAAGGTTCTTGAAAAAAGTGAATACAATTGTGAAATTTATGAAAATTGTGAAATAGAAATATTAAGATTTGTTTCAGGAGGGTAATATGGATACGTTAATTATAGGAAATATTGAGTTTAAAAACAGATTAATTACTGGAAGTGGAAAATTTTCTAAATACAGTTTAATTACAGAGATGCTAAATACTTGTGGAAGTGAAATGATAACTATAGCTCTTAGAAGAGTTGATTTAACAGGAAAAAGCGAAAATATTTTAGATTCCATTCCAAAAAATATAAAACTGCTTCCTAATACAAGTGGAGCTAGAAATGCTGAGGAAGCTATAAAAATAGCTAGAATAGCTAGAGCTGCAGGGTGTGGTAATTTTATTAAAATTGAAATTATTAATGATTCTAAATATTTAATGCCAGATAATGAAGAAACTGTTAAAGCTACTAAAGTTCTTTCTCAAGAGGGATTTATTGTTATGCCATATATAAATCCTGATTTAATTACAGCTAAGAAATTAGAAGAAGCTGGGGCTGCTGCAATTATGCCTTTAGGAGCTCCTATTGGTTCAAATAAAGGACTTTTAACTAAACCTATGATTGAAATTATTATAGAAAATACTACTTTACCTGTTATTGTTGATGCTGGAATTGGAAAACCTTCTCACGCTTGTGAAGCTATGGAAATGGGCTGTAGCGCTGTTCTTGTAGATACTGCAATTGCTACTAGCGGAAACCCAGTTCAAATGGCCAAAGCCTTTTCTAAGGCAATTGAAGCTGGTAGAGAAGCATATTTAGCTAAGTGTGCTCAAATTAATAGTAGTGCTGTTGCCTCGTCTCCTTTAACAGGATTTTTAAGAGATTCGGTGGTTTAAAATGTTTGAAAAAATTTTAAATGAATACACCAATTTTAATTTTGATTCTTTTTTTGATTCAATTAGTGAAAATGAAATTAAAAATATTATTAATAAAAGTGGAGATAAAAATTTAGAGCCTCTTGAATTTCTATCTCTTCTTTCTCCTATTGGAAATAAATTCATGGAAGAAATGGCTATAAAATCTAATCTAATTACAAACCAATTTTTTGGTAAAGAGATTCACTTATATGCTCCTCTTTATATATCTAATATCTGTGATAATGAATGTACTTATTGTGGTTTTAAAAAAAGTAATAATATAAAAAGAAGACACCTTAATTATCAAGAGATTGAACAAGAAGCTAAATTTATCTCTGAAAATTTAAAAGTTCACAGTATTATTTTATTAACAGGTGAAAGTATTGTTAACTCTATTGAATATTTAACAAACAGTATTAAAATTTTAAAAAAATATTTTTCCACTGTAATTATAGAGATACAACCTCTAGAGATTGAAGAGTATAAAGTTTTAGAAAATATTGGTTTAGATGGTCTTACAGTTTATCAAGAGTGTTATGATAAAGAACTCTATTCAAAATACCATTTAAAAGGTCATAAATCAGATTATCTATATAGATTAAATGCTCCTGAAAGAGGTGCTTTAGCCAATTTAAGGTCAATTAATATTGGTACTCTTTTTGGTTTAGGTTCTTCTAGAAAAGAGGCTTTTTTTGCAGGACTTCATTGTAGTTATTTAATGACTAAATATTTAAATACAAATTTTTCAATATCTCTTCCTAGAATAAGAGAAGCTTATAATAATATTCAGCCTGAAAATATTGTATCAGATTTTGACTTTGTACAATTTTTATTAGCATATAGACTTGCTTTTCCAACTTTAGGAATAAATATATCAACAAGGGAAACTAAAGATTTTAGAGACAATCTATTACCTCTTGGTGTTACTAAATTCTCAGCTGGTTCTATTACTGAAGTTGGTGGATACTCTATCTCAAAAAAAGAGATTCCTCAATTTGAAATTAGTGACCATAGAAATGTTGATGAAATTATAGAAATGTTAAAAAACAAAGGATATCAACCTATTTTAAAAGATTGGGAGTTAAACATATGAAAATTGGAATAGCTGGATGTGGTGGTATTGGATCTAATATTGCTATGCATTTAATTAGAAGTAATATTGATAATTTAAAACTTATTGATTTTGATAAAATTGAAAAAAGTAATTTAAATAGACAATTTTTTTTCAATAATCAAATTGGGGAATTTAAAAGTAAATCTCTTGAAAAAAATTTAAAAAAGATCTATACAGATGTTAAAATTGAGTCAATCATTGAGAAAATTACTACACAAAATATTCATACTCTTTTAGAGGACTGCGATATTATCATTGAAGCTTTTGATAAAAAAGAGTTTAAAACTCTTCTTATAGAAACTTTTAAAAATAAGCCTATTATATCTGCCAATGGAATTGGTGGATTATCCACTGATGATATAAAAGTTAAGAAATTTGGAAATATTACTATTGTAGGGGACTTCTATAGTGATATTTCAACTTATAAAACTTATTCAAGTAAGGTTATGCTTATTTCTTGCTTAATGACTAATGAGATTATAAAAATTATAGGAGATAGAGATGGAAAATTTTAAGTTACCTATTGGAATTTATGGAATAACTGATTCAAAATCTGGAAAAAATAAAGATTTAATTACTTATTGTGAAGAACTTTTAAAGGGTGGAGTAAAAATTTTACAATATAGAGAAAAAAACAAAAATATTAAAGAAAAAATTGAAGAAGCAATTAAGCTTCGTGAACTAACTAAAAAATATAATACACTTTTTATAGTAAATGATCATATTGATGTTGCTCTTTTATCTCAAGCTGATGGAATACACATTGGACAAGATGATATTCCTGTTTCTTATGCTAGAAAATTACTAGGAAATAAAAAAATCATAGGCTTATCAACTCATAATAAAGAACAAGCTCTAAAGGCTATTGAAGATGGTGTAAATTATATTGGTGTAGGTCCAATTTTTAATACAGAAACGAAAGTGGATGTTTGTGCTCCAGTTGGTTTTGAATATTTAAATTATGTTAAAAATAATACAAATATTCCTTTTGTTGCGATTGGAGGAATTAAAGAAAATAATATTTTATCTGTCTTAGAAAATGGTGCCACGTCTATTGCTCTTGTTTCTGAGCTTGTTGGAAATAAAGACACACTAAATAAAACTAAAAATATAAATAATCTTATTCATAATTTTTTGTCTAAATAAATTTGATAAAAAAAAATAACAATGCTATACTTTTAACAAATTTATAAAATTTGGGGGAGTATAATGATTGATACCTTTTTTACACAAATTACTTTAACTAGTTTTATTTTCCTTGGAACTGCTTGCTTTTGTGCTGCTTTTATTGATGCTGTTGCTGGCGGTGGTGGACTTATAAGTCTTCCTGCTTTTTTAGCTGCTGGACTTGATCCTCATGTAGCTTTAGGAACAAATAAATTAGCTGCATTTTTTTCAACTAGTGGTAGTGCTTTTAAATTTGCTCGTTCTGGTAAAGTCAATTGGTCTTTAATTAAATTTTTAATTCCTTTTTCTTTTTTAGGAGCTGTACTAGGAGTTAAATCAGTTATTTTAATCGATTCTAAATATCTTTATCCTTTAGCTTTTTTTCTTTTAATTTTTGTTTTAATCTACACTTTAAAAAATAAAAATTTAGGAGATTCTGATAATTTTATTGGTGTTGATTCTAAAAATATTAAATTTGGAATTTTAATGGCTTTTTCTTTGGGATTTTATGATGGATTTTTTGGTCCTGGAACTGGTTCTTTTATAATTTTTAGCTTTATTAAAATATTTAAATTAGACTTTATTAAAGCAAGTGGAAATTCAAAATTTTTAAATTTAGCTAGTAATATTGCTAGTGTTATTACTTTTATTTATTATGGTAAAGTCGCTTATATTTATTCAATTACTATTGGTTTAATTATGTTAATAGGCGCCTCTATTGGAGCTAAGGTTGCAGTTTCTAAAG
>NZ_CAMQYW010000026.1 GCF_947039425.1 uncultured Cetobacterium sp.
GCACCCGGTTCATACCCGGGCGGTCGAAGGTTCGAATCCTTTTCTAGGCACCATTTGATTATAACACTCTTTAATGAGTGTTTTTTTATTTTTTGTATATTAAAAAAAATCAGCCTAATTAAAGGCTGTTTTTTTATCTTCCATATTTTTTAGCTTTTAAAATTTGAATTATTAACGTTGGAATAAAAGCAAGAATATTAATTTCTATAAAATTAACCATTGATGGTTTAGTTATAGCAAACATCGAATAAAAAGTAGGAACTAAAAGGACTGCATAAAGAAGTATTGCTCCTAATAAGAATGCATATATACTAAACATATTCTTTTTAAATCCTAGTTTGAAAACTGATCCATTTCCTCTACAATTAAATCCATGAAAAAGTCTTGCTAAACACAGTGTTGAAAAAGCCATCGTACTTCCAAGTCCAGCATCACCTTTACTCAATCCCAAATAGAAAGCTATCATTGTAAATACAGCTATTAAGGCTCCTTCCATAGCAATTCTTCCTGTTAACTCCTTATCTAATAGTGGCGCTGTTGCCTCTCTTGGCTTATCATTTAAAACGTCACTATGAGAAGGTTCCATTCCTATTGCTATTGCTGGTAAACTATCTGTTAATAAATTAATAAATAATAAATGAACTGGAGCAAATATAACTGGAAGCCCCATTAATGATGAATAAAATACTGCAAAAATTCCTGCTGTATTTCCTGACAATAAAAATCTTATTGAATTTTTTATATTTGCATACAAATTTCTCCCTGTAACTATTGATTTTACTATTGTTGAAAAATTATCATCTGTTAATATCATTGATGCTGCATCTTTTGATACCTCTGTTCCAGTAATTCCCATAGCAATTCCAACATCCGCTTTTTTTAATGCTGGAGCATCATTTACTCCATCTCCTGTCATAGCACATATTTTTCCTAACTTTTGCCAAGCTGAAACTATTCTTATCTTATGTTCAGGTGATACTCTTGCATATACAGATATTTTAGGAACATGTTTTATTAACTCCTCATCTGTCATAGCTTCTATTTCGACACCATTTAAAGTTTCATCTCCATCTTTATATATTCCAATCTCTTTTGCTATAGCCTTTGCTGTAACCTTATAGTCCCCTGTTATCATAACAGGTTTTATCCCAGCTTTTATACACTCTGCTACCGCTTCTTTTGACTCCTCTCTTGGAGGGTCTATCATACTAATTAAACCAATCAGTGTAAAATCTTTCTCATCCTCTAAAAGGATTTCTCTATCACTATTAATCTCTTTTATTGCAAAGGCTAGTACTCTAAGACCTTTTTCTGCATAATCTCCATTAGCCTTTTTTATTTTCTCCATTGTATGAGAGCTTATATCTTTTATCTCATCATTTTCTAGTAATACTTTTACACTTTTATTTAAAATTACATCAGGAGCTCCCTTAGTAATCATATAGTATTTCCCATATATTTTATGAAGTGTTGACATCATCTTTCTCTCAGAATCAAAAGGTAATTCTTTAAGTCTTTTAACCTCTTTTCTTAATTGACACTCACTTTTTTCCAATCTTTTTCCTAATTTTATAAGAGCAACCTCCGTTGGATCTCCTATTTCCTCTCCATTTGATATAACAGCATCATTACAAAGCATAGAATACTCTAGTATCTGTCTCTCAAGAGAATTTTCACAATTAAAATTATTAATATCTACATTTTTCAGTCCTACAAATAGGTTTTTTACAGTCATTTTATTTTGTGTTAATGTTCCTGTTTTATCTGAACAAATAACTGAAACACACCCTAAAGATTCCACTGAATGAAGTTTTTTAATTATAGCATGTTCCTTTGCCATCTTTTGTGTTCCTATGGCTAAAACTATTGTTACTATTGATCCTAGTGCTTCTGGAATTGCTGCTACAGCTAAAGCCACTGCAAACATTAAAGAGTCAAGTATGTTCATCCCTCTCCAAACACTCATTAAAAATACAACTATGCAGAGTATAATTATACCCAGTGATAATTTTTTACCAAAAACTTCAAGCGATTTTTGTAAAGGTGTCATTCCTTCTTCTGTTGAATCAAGTAAAGAAGCTATTTTCCCAAGTTCTGTTTTCATACCAATTGCTGTTATTAATATTACTCCTCTACCATAAGTTACCAAACTTCCTGAAAAGACCATATTTTTTTGATCTCCTAGAGCTAAATCCTCTTCCGGCATTCTATTTGATACTTTTTCAACACTTTCAGATTCTCCTGTTAAAGAACTTTCATTTACCATTAAAGAGTAAGATTCTATTACTCTAGCATCACTTGGAATAATATCTCCAGCCTCAATATAAACTATATCTCCTGGCAGAAGTTCACTTGAGTCTATCTCTTTTTTCTCTCCATCTCTCATAACTGTAGCTTTTGGAGATGACATTTTTTTTAAACTTTCTAAAGATTTCTCTGCTTTTATCTGTTGAACTGTTCCCAAAATAGCGTTCATTGAAATTACAGCTAATATTACAATTGTACTCTCTTTATTTCCAGAAATAAAAGATATAGCTGCTGCAATGATTAAAATAATTACAAGAAAATCTTTAAATTGCTCTAAAAATATTTTTAAAGGTGTTTGTTTCTCCCCTTCATTTAGCTTGTTTTCTCCATACTGTTCTTTGAGTCTTTCTATCTCAGTAGAGCTCAAGCCATCCCCCGTTGTTTTAAACTCTTCAAATAATACCTCTAATTTCTTAGAATAAATTTTTTCTTTTTTCATTTTTCCTCCTGATTTTTTCAAAAAAAAAGACTTTTAGCGTAGATTTACTACGCTAAAAGTCTTGTTACCTTTTTATAGGTGTATAGTACCAGATTTTTTCAAATCGTGATGTTGACACTATACTTACAACTACTCCCTCTCAGCTAAACTGATTGAGCTATTCTTTTTTACTAGAATATATCTTTTTGAAACTTTTGTCAAGATATTTTATATTTGACCAATATCAAATATATCTAAATCCATCTTATCAACATTTAATTCTTGTACTCTTATTACTGCATTTAGTGTGTCTATTGAAGTTAGTACTTCTACTCCATACTCTATTGCTGTTCTTCTTATTTTAAATCCATCTCTTTGAGCATCATTTGCTTTTGTAGGTGTATTTATTAGAAGATCTACATCTCTATTTTTTAATAAGTCTAAGATATTTGGTGATTCTTCATTTATCTTTCTTACCACTGTAGCTTCAATTCCATTTTCATTTAAATATTTTGCTGTTCCTGCTGTTGCAAACAGTTCACAATCTAAATTCTTAAGTGATTTTACTACAGGTAAAAACTCATCTTTATCCTTATCTCTTATTGTCAGAAGAATCTTTTTATTTCTTACACTTTGAACTCTTCCTCCACCTAACAATCCTTTGAATATTGCCTCATCAGCTGTATTCCCTACTCCTAAAACCTCTCCAGTTGATTTCATTTCTGGTCCCAATGAAACCTCTACTCCAGATAACTTCTCTGTTGAGAATACTGGCACTTTTACAGCTACAACTGATGGTTTTTTATAAATTCCTGTTCCAAATCCTAAATCCTTTAATTTCTCCCCCATTATTACCTTTGTAGCTATATCTATAACTGGCACACCAGATATTTTAGCTATGTAAGGTACAGTTCTTGAAGATCTTGGATTTACTTCAATTACATACAGCTCATTTTCATAAGCTATAAACTGAATATTCATCATTCCTTTTATATTTAACTCTTTTGCTAATTTAGCTGTAATCTCTTTTATTTTTTCTTCTGTACCTTCATATAAGTTTTGTGGAGGATATATTGTTATTGAGTCTCCTGAGTGAATTCCTGCTCTTTCTAAGTGCTCCATTACTCCTGGTATTAAAATCTCCTCGCCATCACAGATAGCATCAACTTCAACTTCAATTCCATTTAAATACTTATCTATTAAAACTGGATTTTCTGGATCTCTTATAAATGAAGCCTCTAAGTATTTTACAAGATTGTATTCATCATGACAAATTTCCATTCCCTGTCCACCTAAAACATATGATGGTCTTACTAAAACTGGATATTTTACTTCCTCTGCTATTTTCTTACCAGATTCGATCTCCCAAACTGCTTTACCTTTAGGTCTCTTAATATCTAATTTTTCCATAACAGCTTCAAATTTTTCTCTATCCTCAGCAGCATCTACCATTTCTGCAGAAGTTCCTAATATTTTAATTCCTCTATCTCTTAAATCATTTGCAAGTTTTATTGCTGTTTGTCCACCAAATTGAATTATTACTCCTTCTGGATTCTCCTTATCAATAATACTCATAACATCCTCTGTTACTAAAGGTTCAAAGTAAAGTCTATCTGCTGTTGAAAAATCTGTTGATACTGTTTCTGGGTTATTATTTATAATAATACTTTCAATTCCCATTTTTCTTAAAGTTTTTATTGAATGAACTGTACAGTAGTCAAACTCTATTCCTTGACCTATTCTTATTGGTCCAGAACCAATAACTATTACTTTTTTCTTATCAGTTGTTGCAACTTCATCAAACTGATCATATGTTGAGTAGAAGTAAGTTGAATCTGCAGCAAACTCTCCTGCACAAGTATCTACCATTTTATATACTGGATTTACATTATACTCTTTTCTCTTTCCTCTAATATCCTCTTCGCTTAAGTTCATAAGATCTGCTATTCCCTTATCTGCAAATCCTTTTTTCTTCATATTTCTTAAGAACTTTTCATCTAAATCTTTAAGTTCCATTTTCTTCATTATCTCTTCTTGTCTAACTATCCATTCTAGTTTTTCCATAAAGAACTTATCTATTCCAGTTAGCTTTTGTAACTTCTCTTTTACATATCCTCTTCTAAGCATTTCAGCTACTATGAATATTCTTTCATCATCTGGCTTTACAACAACCTCTTTTAACTCTTCCATGGTCATATTCTCAACTGCTGGATGCTCAAGGTTATATCTTCCAATTTCAAGGGATCTTAGTCCTTTTAAGAAGGCTGCTTCAAAATTATTTCCTATTGCCATAATCTCACCAGTTGCCATCATTTTTGTTCCAAGTCTTTTGTTAGCTTTTTTAAACTTATCAAATGGCCACTTAGGTATCTTTACTACTATATAGTCAAGAGCTGGTTCAAAACATGCAAATGTTTTTCCAGTTACTTCATTTATAACTTCATCTAATGTATAACCAAGTGATAATCTAGTTGCAACTCTTGCAATTGGATAACCTGTTGCCTTTGAAGCTAGTGCAGATGATCTTGATACTCTTGGATTAATCTCTATTATTGCATATTCAAAAGATTTTGGATGAAGAGCAAACTGAACGTTACATCCTCCAACTACTCCAATTTCATTTATTATTCTTAATGCTGAAGTTCTAAGCATTTGATACTCTTTATCAGATAAAGTTTGTGATGGAGCCACTACTATTGAATCTCCTGTATGAATTCCAACTGGATCAATATTTTCCATATTACAAACTGTTATACAGTTTCCATCTTTATCTCTTATTACTTCATACTCAACCTCTTTCCAACCTAAGATTGATTTTTCAATTAAAACTTGTCCAACTCTTGAAAGCTTTAATCCTTTTAACAGTATATCCTCTAGTTCTTGAGGATTATCTGCTATTCCCCCTCCAGTTCCTCCAAGTGTATAAGCAGGTCTTACTACTACTGGATAACCAATCTCTCTTGCTACTCTGAATCCATCCTCTTGAGTTTCTACAATTTTACTCTCTATTGTAGGCTCTCCGATTTTATCCATGGCTTCTCTAAATAATTTTCTATCCTCTCCTCTTTTTATAGAGTCAATAGATGTTCCTATTACTTTTACATTATATTTTTCTAAAATTCCTTTATCATTTAATTCAATTGCCATATTTAAAGCTGTTTGTCCACCCATTCCTGCAAGAATAGAATCTGGTCTTTCCTTTGCTATAACCTTTTCAACAAACTCTGCTGTAATTGGTTCTATATATATTTTATCTGCTACAGATTTATCTGTCATTATTGTAGCAGGATTTGAATTTATTAGTACAACTTCTATTCCCTCTTTTTTAAGTGTTTCACAAGCTTGTGTTCCTGAATAGTCAAACTCTGCTGCTTGTCCTATTATAATTGGTCCTGATCCTATTACTAGTGTTTTCTTTATCGATTTATCTAACATTTAACTCCTCCTAAAATTCCCTAACTCTTTTAAAATTTACCAAACAATTAACCTTCTATTACTTGTAAAAAGTCATCAAATAAATACTCAGAATCTTCTGGTCCTGGCCAAGCTTCTGGATGGTATTGCACACATAATATTCTATATTTTTCACTTCTCATTCCCTCAATTGAATTATCATTTAAGTTAACGTGTGTTACTTTCATTGATTCTGGCATTTTGTCTACAACATATCCATGATTTTGAGATGTTATAAATATCTTATTTTTCTCTAAATCTTTAACTGGATGGTTACATCCTCTATGTCCATATTTTAACTTAGTTGTTGTTCCCCCTAAAGCCCACGCTAGAAGTTGATGCCCTAAACAAATTCCAACAATTGGTAATTTCCCAACTAATTTTTTTATTTCATCTATTACTCCTGTAAGTTCTGCAGGATCTCCTGGTCCGTTTGATAAGAATACTCCATCTAAGTTATGAGCTAATAACTCTTCTGCAGTTACATTCCAAGGAAAAACTATTTGATGAACTCCTCTTTTCTTAAAACATCTTAATATATTTTTCTTTACTCCAAAATCTATAACTCCAATTCTTTTTCCATCTCCTGGAATTTCATATATCTCTTTTGTACTTACAATTTCCACTGCATCTTTATTATCAAATTTAGCAAAATGTTCTTTTATCTCTTTTTGAGTTAACTCTTTTGAAGTTATTAAAGCCTTCATAGCTCCCTCTTCTCTTATTATCTTTGTTAAGTGTCTTGTATCTACCCCTTTAAATCCTACAACCTTATTTTGTCTTAAGAATCCGTCTAAAGTCATTTCACATCTAAAATTATTAGGAAGTTTTGCATCCTCTTTTATTATAAATCCTTTTAAATGTATTTTTTTAGATTCCATATCCTCTAAGTTAATTCCATAATTTCCAACCATTGGATATGTCATAACTACTATTTGTCCATAATATGATGGATCTGTTAAAAGCTCTTGATATCCAGTCATTCCTGTATTAAATACAAGTTCTCCTACACCTTCCCCTAACTCTCCAAATATTTTCCCCTCAAAACTCATCCCATTCTCTAGAATTAATTTTCCTTTCACTTAGAACCTCCTAAAATTTTGCATAAAAAAAGGGAATATAACAATGTCATACTCCCTTTTTTATATAAATATTAAAATTAAATAATAAATTAATATAAATAAATATATCTATAAAAGATGAAATAACTGAATTGAAAAGTGAACTATTTTTTTTCTTTTTTCTAACTTTTGTTACACTTTTAATCATTTACTTTCACCCTCCTCTATTTTTGCTCTGAGATGGATTATATACTATTTTTTAGTTGTTGTCAAATTTTATTTTTTTTGCTATTGCTATATTTACATTTTAGTTGTAATATAAGTATTGATTTTTTTAAGATGGAGGGGTTTTATGGAGTATACAATTATTACAAATAATAATAAAGTTTTTAATTTTTATCAAGAAACAGATCAAGTTATATTTTTAGAGTTTAGTTCTTTTAAAGAGATTTTACATTTTATAAAAAATAGATGTGATGAAGGTTATAGGCTTTTAAGTGACCCTATTCTATATAATCTAGAAAACAAAGATAATCCTTTTAAAACAATTTTAATTAGTAGAAGTATATTATCTGATAATTCTCATTCAATAAACTTAATTAATGGTGTTTTAGACATTGCTAAGAATATTGAATTTACTCCAGTTAACAAGTTAAAAGAAGTTGAGCTTGAAGAATTTAGATTTATTGATTTAAATTTAATTAGAGATAGTATTGATAAAATAGTTTTTTAATTTTTTCAAACCGTAACCTATGTTACGGTTTTTTTATTATATTAAGTGTATACTATTTCCATAGAATAAATTTAACGGAGGTATTATATGTTTTGCTATCAATGTCAAGAAACTGCTAAAGGTACAGGGTGCAATATTATGGGAGTTTGTGGAAAAAATCCAAAGGTATCTAACTTTCAAGATTTACTTATTTGGACAACAAAATTAATATCAAGTTATAACTCTCAACTAAAAGAAAATAAAATTACATATAACTTAGAATCAAAAGCAAATAGATTTATTATAAACTCTTTATTTATTACAATTACAAATGCTAACTTTGATGACGAAGCCATTGTTAATGAGATAAAAAAAGGATTCATCTTAAGAGATGAATTAAAAAAAGAACTAATCAAAAATAGCATTTCTCTTAATAACTCTTATGAGAATTTAGAGCTGGCAACATATGAGTTTTCAACTATTGAAGATTTAGAAAAAGTTAGTAAAAATATTGGAGTTTTAAGAACTGAAAATGAGGATATTAGATCTTTAAGAGAACTACTTACTTATGGACTAAAAGGTATGGCTGCTTATGTTGAACATGCTCAAAACTTAGGTAAAGAAGATCCTACTATTTTTACTTTTATAGAAAACGCTCTACTTGCTACAGTAGATGAATCTTTAGGTATTAACGAGCTTATCCCTCTTGTTTTACAATGTGGTGAATTTGGAGTTAAAGCTATGGCTTTACTTGATAATGCCAATACATCTAAATATGGAAATCCAGAAATTACAGAAGTTAATATTGGTGTTGGAAATAGACCTGGAATCCTAATTAGTGGTCATGATTTAAAGGATTTAGAAGATCTTTTAGAGCAATCTGCTAATTCTGGTGTTGATATTTATACTCACTCTGAAATGCTTCCTGGTCACTATTATCCAAAATTTAAAGAGTATCCTCATTTCTTTGGAAATTATGGAAATGCTTGGTGGAAACAAAAAGAGGAGTTTGAATCATTTAATGGTCCCATTGTTTTCACAACAAACTGTATAGTTCCTCCAAGTGGAAAAAATACATATAGTAATAGAGTCTTTACAACTAACGCCACTGGTTTCCCTGGTTGGACTAGAATTGAAAGAGATGAAAATGGTAAAAAAGATTTTTCTCAAGTTATAGAGATGGCTAAAAAATGTACTCCTCCAACTGAAATTGAAAGTGGAAAAATAATTGGTGGATTTGCTCACAATCAAGTACTTGCTCTTGCTGATAAAGTTATTGATGCTGTTAAATCTGGAGCTATTAAAAACTTCGTGGTTATGGCTGGATGTGACGGTAGATCAACTTCTAGAAACTACTATACTGACTTTGCCAAAGCCCTTCCTATGGATTCAGTTATATTAACAGCTGGATGTGCTAAATATAAATATAATAAACTTAATCTAGGAGATATTGGTGGAATCCCTAGAGTTTTAGATGCTGGACAATGTAATGATTCTTACTCTCTTGTTGTTATCGCTTTAGCTTTAAAAGATGCCTTTGGTCTTGATGATATTAACGATTTACCAATAACATATAATATCGCTTGGTATGAGCAAAAAGCTGTCATTGTTTTACTTGCACTTCTTTATTTAGGAGTAAAAAATATTCACTTAGGACCAACTTTACCTGGATTTTTATCAGAAAATGTTGTAAAAGTTTTAGTTGAAAATTTTGGTATTAGTGGTATTGATACTGTTGAAAATGACATGAAAAAATTTGGAATAAAATAATTTAGTTTTCTCATAAATGAGTTACAGTTAATTCTGTAGCTCATTTTTATATTTTTATATAATTTTGTTTTTTATTATTGTATAATAGATGAAAAGAAAACTTAAGGAGGGACTATGGAACTTATTATTTTAACAGGTTTAAGTGGTTCTGGAAAATCCACTGCTCTTAAAACTTTAGAAGATTTAGATTTCTTTACAATGGATAATATTCCTTTTCGTTTTGCAGGTTCTATTTTAGCAGACTTAAAAAAATCTAATTCTAATAAAAAAATAAATAGAATTGCTCTTGGATTAGATATTAGAACAATTATTAATAATGATGATTTTAAAACTTTCTTCTCACAAGTAGAAGCTCTTAGTATTAAATATAAAATCATCTTTTTAGAATCATCTATCCAGTGTATTTTAAATAGATTTAATCTAACTCGTAGAAAACACCCTTTAGCAAAGGATACTCTACTCCAAAGTATAGAGTCTGAAATGACACTTATGGATTCTATTAAAAATAATGCTCATATGATAATAGACACCACTTTTTTAAGTGCTAAAGAACTTTCTCGAAAAATTGAGGAAGAGGCTAACAATTTTTCTCATACTAACCTTATTAATATTCACATTCAATCTTTCGGTTTTAAACATGGAGTTCCAATTGATTCAGATTTAGTTTTTGATGTTAGAACTGTCCCAAACCCTTATTATCTTCCACAACTTAGAGAGAAAACAGGTCTAGAAGCTGAAGTTTATAATTATGTTATGGGATTTTCTCAATCTATTGAACTGTATAACAAAATAAAAGATCTTATTTTCTTTATGATCCCAGGATATATTGCAGATGAAAAAAGACATGTTACAATTGGAATTGGTTGTAGTGGTGGAAAACACCGTTCAGTTTCTTTCACAAGAAAACTTGCAGCTGATCTAAAAGAGTTTAAAGATTTAAACGTTAGAGTAACTCATAGAGAGTTTGAAAGAGGAAACTGGTAAATATGATCACTCTATTTAACAAAGATATTCCAACTAATCCTGGGGTATATCTTATGAAAAAAAATAATAAAGTTATTTATGTTGGGAAAGCTAAAAATTTAGCAAATCGAGTTTCCTCATATTTTACAAAAGAGCATGAGGATGAAAAAACTAAAGAGTTAGTTAAAAATATTGATGACCTTGATTTTATTATTTGTAATAGTGAAACTGACGCTTTGATTTTAGAGAATAATTTAATAAAAAAATACTCTCCAAAATACAATATTAATCTAAAAGATGAAAAAACATATCCGTATATTTTAGTTACAAAAGAGGATTTTCCAAAGATCTCTATAATAAGAACAACGAAAAAACTAAATTTATCCCTTGGATATTATTTTGGACCATTTCCTCAGGGAGCTTGGAATTTAAAAAAAATACTAACTAAAATTTACAAATTTCGAGATTGTAATAGAGATATGAGCAAAACTTACTCTCGTCCTTGCTTAAAATATCATATGGAACTTTGTAAAGGACCCTGTATTAATAAATCTTTATCTTATGAAAAGGAGTTAAATGATACTCTTGAAATTTTAAAAGGAAATACAAAAGAGATTATAACTTCACTCAATAAACAGATGATTGAATCTGCAGAAAATATGGAGTTTGAAAAAGCTATTATTTTAAGAGAACAAAAACAAGAGATTGAAAATAATATTCATGGACAAATCTCTGAATACGGAAAAGATATTGATGAGGATATTTTCACATTTTCACATACAAAAAATAAAGTATTTATTTGTGTATTAAATGTTCGAGCTGGAAAAATATTAGGTAAGACTTTTCTATTTATTGATTTAAAAGACATTATTTATTCAGATATTTTCCAAGAAACTATTTTAAGATATTACTCTAAATTCCCACTACCTAAAAATATAATTCTTCAAAATGAGTTTCAATCTTATCATGAAAATTTAATCACTTTATTTGAACAAGTTTTTAATAAAAAAATTAACCTATTTTTTCCTAAAATAAAATCTAGAAGATTAGAACTTTTAGAAATGGGATTAAACAATTTAGAAAAAGATATCGAAAACTTTTACAACAAACAAAACATTGTAGAACAAGGCTTAAAAGATCTTTACTATAATTTAGAATTAAATCGTTTTCCACTAAAAATTGAGTGTTTTGATATTTCAAATATTCAAGGAAAAGATGCTGTTGCATCTATGAGTGTTTCAGTAGAAGGTAGAAAATCTACAAAAGATTACAGAAAATTTAAAATTCAATGTAAAGATACTCCTGATGATTTTCAAATGATGAGAGAAGTTATAGAAAGAAGATATGGTAAATTAGATACTATTGATTTTCCTGATGCCATTTTAATTGATGGTGGACTTGGACAAATTAATGCTGTAGGACAAATTTTAGAAAATCTTGGGAAAGATAATATTGCTGATCTTATAAGTATAGCTAAAAGAGAGGAAGAGATTTTTAAATATGGAAATCCTCTTCCATATGTTTTCTCTAAAAGTGATGAGGCTCTTAAAATTTTACAAAGAGTAAGAGATGAAGCACACCGTTTTGGAATTACATACCACAGAAAACTTAGAAGCAAAAGAGTTATATCTAGTGAACTTGATAAGATTCCTGGAATAGGCACAAAAAGAAGAGAACTACTTCTAAAAACTTTTGGTTCTGTTGCAAGAATTAAAAATACATCAGAGGAAGAGCTAAGTAAAACTATTCCTAACTGGTTAGCTAAGAAAATTAAGGAGATGATATAAATATGAAAAAAATAGCATTACTTATATCTTTACTATCTCTTATGGGATGTGGAGAATATTCTCCTCGTAAAGATTTGGGATCAAACATTACTTTTAAAAGTGCAATGGCACAAGGGAAATATAATTTCAATCTAATATCATTTAAGTATCCAAATACTTATAGTAATAAAATACAGTTTTTTAAAGAACTTAATTCTCAGCTAAATTCAATGAACTCTGCTGATCTTAGTATGATTAATCTTTTAATCCCTAAAAATATGGAGTTTGACTTAAATAATCTTTTAGATAATGGTTGGATTGATCAAGAAGCTCTTGCAATGAAAAATGCCAGTGATTTAACTGAAAATGAATTAACTAAATTGTCCTCTTTTAAAATTTCTACTCCTAATAATGGTGGAGATATTCAAAAGGTTTTAAATGAACAGTATTTTTTACTTTTAAAAATTAATAATAATGAAAAATTATATAATAAAAATTATTCATATACAGAACTAGACAAATTAAATCTTATGGAAAATACTCTACTTACCAGAACATCTTTAATTAAAAATTTAAAAGCAATAAAAAGTAACTTTGTTTATACTTATATTTCTACAAATAAGGATACTGCAACAAATAATGCAATTTTTACTAACAATCTAAATAATTCTAATTCTTTTGATTCAGTTATTTTTACTCCATCAAAAATTTTCTCAGGATTTAAAGTTAATAAAAATAGTTTAATTATTTTTGTTGGAAATGGAAAAGAAAATTTAGATAATACAAATTATGAATTTTCATCTAAAATAATTAATATTAGTTCTCCTTTAGAATTAAAAAACACTATACAAAATTTTAATTCTAGTCCTGTTTCTAATATTTTACTTTGGAATAGAAAAAATTTAGAAACACAAACTACAAATACATCTTTAGAAGAAAGATTTAAAAACTGGGAGGATTAGATAATTGATTACATATATTCTTATATTGTCTTTAACTATTGTTTTTTTTCTATTTTATAAAAAACAAGAAAAGAAAAAAATTGAAGAAATAGGAGAGATTTTAAAAAGCTTTATTGAAAAAAAATTCATGACTGAAAATGAAGTTAATGAAGATTAC
>NZ_CAMQYW010000027.1 GCF_947039425.1 uncultured Cetobacterium sp.
TTAACAAAGTTTATGGTTGAAAGTGTAGATTTATAATTGTAAAAAGGGGAGAGAATCTTGAAAAAAATATTTAAAGTTGCTATAATAATGTCACTAACTTTTCTAATTATAAAATTAGAAAGTGAGTTTAAAAACAAATCAATTTTTAATATATCTCAAGTTGTTATTTCTCAAACATCCCCAACATTGTCTATAGATTTAGAAAAAGTAAAACAAGAACTTTTAGGTAAAAATATAAACAATATTGATTTGAAAGAATTGAAAGAAAAACTATTAAAAGATGTAAGAATAGAAAATATTAATATTGAGAAAAAAAACATAAATAAAATTAAAATTGACGTAGAAGAAAGAAAAAGTGAATTTTATGTACAGTATAAAGATAAATTATATACAATGTCTAAAGATGGAGTTGTTTTTGGAAGGATAGACGAGTATCCTAAACAAAGTATGCCAATATTAAATTTGAAAGATTCTAAAAATAAAGATAGACTAATATTGATTTTGGAAAAAATTAAAGATTTAGATTTTTTAGATGAAATATCTCAAATATATGTGATTAATAAAAATTTAGTTTGTTTAGTGTTAGTAGATGGAACAAGAATAAAAACAAATATAAATGTGACAAGAGATAAATATAAGATAGTTATGAATTTATATAATGAATTAAAAAAGAATGAAAAAATAGAATATATAGATGCTAGATTTAAGGATATTTTTATAAAAGAGGAGGAGGGGAATAATGCAAGATAATATAGTAAAATTAGCTTTGGACATTGGAAACGCAAAAATAAAATTGATTTTAGGAGAGTTAAGTACAGAAGGACTAAAATTAAAAGTTTTAGACTATGTTGAAGTTCAAAGTGAAGGAATAAAAAGATCTATAGTAGAAGATTCTGATCTTTTAGAAAAAAGCCTAAAAAAAGCATTGAATGAATTACAGGAAAGAAATGCTAAAGATTTTTTCAAAGTATCTTTAGGAATTAGTAGTGATAGAATAGTATCGAAAACAGATCATGCTACATTAGATTTTGAAGAAAAAGAGATAACAGCAAAAGATATGTATAATTTAATAGATGAAGTTAAGAGGAGTTTATTAAGTGAAGATGAAGTTGTAATAGAACAAGAGGCTTATAATGTAAGAGTGAATAGTTCGGGAATATTAAAAAATCCAATTGGGCAAGTGGGGAAAAATATTCAAGGAGATATTCATTTAATAACTATTAAGAAATCTGAAATAGAGAAAATGATAGAAGTTGTGAATAAGGTTGGATTAGAAGTTGAGGATATATATTTAAATGCGTCAGCATCAGCTAAAGCAACTTTAGATCAAGAGGATAAGCAAATGGGAGTTGCCTTAATTGATATAGGAGAGGGAGCAACGGATATTGCAATTTATAAAAATGACAAAATAATATATACAAAATCTTTATCTATTGGTGGAATGCACTTTATTAATGATATTAGTTATTTGAAGCAAATACCTAAAAAAGAGGCAAAAGAGATTTTAGAAAAACTAAGAAAAAAAGAGTATTCAAATGGTGTTATAAAAGTTGGAGAAAAAGAGTTCAAGATTGATGATATAAAAAATATTATTGATGCAAGAACAGGAGACTTAATATCTTTTATAAATAAAACAATAGAAGAATCTGGATTTAATGGTTATTTAGGAAAGGGACTTGCTTTTACTGGTGGAGCAGTAGCTATTGATGAAATATTTAGTAAGGTTGGAAATAAAATGGAATGTGCTGTTAGAAAGGTATCTCCTTTTCCAATGAGAGGGCTTGAAAATGTAAATCCTTCAATGTCAACAGTTATAGGGATACTATTAAATAAATTAGAGTATGAATTTAAAAAGAGAAATGAGAAAATAGTAGAAGAAGATAAAGTAGTTGTGGAAAAAGAAGAAGTTGTAGAGGAACATATTGTATCACAAGAAAAAATAGATACTATATTTTTACAAGAGGACTTTGAAGAGGATTTTGAAAAAGAAGAAGAAGAAACAACAGGGGCAATACATAAAATAAAAAAATGGATTTCTAATTTTATATAAGACAAGGGAGTTGTGAAAATATGTTTAATAAT
The DNA here is from genome assembly GCF_947039425.1 of uncultured Cetobacterium sp. GTDB lineage: Bacteria > Fusobacteriota > Fusobacteriia > Fusobacteriales > Fusobacteriaceae > Cetobacterium_A. The sequence continues at coordinate 2,083 of NZ_CAMQYW010000027.1, forward strand.
GAATGTGAAGTGAAGATAAAGGTAATAGGAGCAGGAGGAGCAGGAGGAAATGCTTTAAATGATATGATAGCAGCAGGAGTGTTAGGAGTTGAATATATTGCAGCAAATACAGATGCTCAAGATTTAAATAACTCTCTAGCTGATATTAGAGTTCAATTGGGAGAAAAATTAACAAGAGGGCTTGGAGCAGGTGCAGATCCAGAAGTGGGGAAGCAAGCAGCAGAAGAAGATGTTGAAAAATTAAGAAGCTTATTAGAAGAAACAGATATGTTATTTATAACTGCAGGAATGGGTGGAGGAACAGGTACAGGTTCTGCTCCAGTTATTGCAAAAATAGCAAAAGAATTAGGTGTATTAACAATAGGAATAGTAACTAGACCTTTTTCATTTGAAGGAAAAAAAAGAAAGCAAAATGCAGATATAGGATTAGCTAACTTAGAAAAACATGTTGACTCTTTAGTTATAATACCAAATGATAAATTATTTGAATTACCTGAAAAAACAATAACTTTACAAAACTCTTTTAAAGAAGCAAATAATATTCTAAAAATAGGAATTAAAGGGATTGCAGATTTAATGATAGGTAGAGGATTAATTAACTTAGACTTTGCTGATATTAAAGCTACAATGTTAAATTCTGGAGTGGCTGTTTTAGGATTTGGAGAGGGAGAGGGAGAAAATAGAGTTGCTAAAGCTACAGAAAAAGCATTATCTTCACCTTTACTTGAAAAATCAATTATGGGAGCTAGTAAAGTTCTTATAAACATAGCTGGATCATCTAATTTAGGATTAATGGAAGCACAGGCAATTGCAAATATAGTTAAAGAAGCTGCTGGAAAAACAGCAGAAGATATCATGTTTGGAATTACTGCTGATGAATCTTATGGAGATAAAATTCAAGTAACAATAATAGCAAATAGTTTTGGGGATGAAACTGAAAAAACTGAATCTTTTATAAATGTAGAGAAAAAGCCAGAAACAGTAAAAATAGAGGAATCTAATGATATTAGAGATGATTTAGACCTACCTCCATGGATTAGAGCTGGTAAGAGTAACTAAAACAAAAACTTGTAAATTTATTTATTTTATGATATTATAAATAATACCCTGCTCAAAATCATAAGAGCATTTTTGTGCGTATTTTGGGCTAAAACCATAGGGAGGAGGTAATAAAATGAAAAAGTATGAATTAATGTTCATCATCAACCCAACTATATTAGAAGAGGGAAGAGAAGCAGTAATAGCTAAAGTTAATACTATATTAACTAACGCTGGAGCAACTATCCTTAAATCTGAAAAGTGGGGAGAGAGAAAACTTGCTTATCCTATCGATAAGAAGAAAACAGGATTCTACGTACTAACTACTTTAGAGATGGACGGTACTAAGTTAACTGAAGTTGAGTCAAGACTTAACATAACTGAAGAAGTTATGAGATACATGACTGTTAAAATTGACTAATTAAAACTAAGGAAAACGTTTACGTTTATTCTCAAATAAGGAGGTTATCAAAATGGCAGAATTCAGAAGAAGAAGAGCTAAATTAAGAGTTAAAGCTGAAGAGATCGATTATAAAAATGTAGATCTTTTAAAAAGATTTATTTCTGATAAAGGAAGAATCAATCCTTCTAGAGTAACTGGAGCTAACGCTAAGTTACAAAGAAAGATAGCTAAAGCTATTAAAAGAGCAAGAAACATTGCACTTGTACCATATACAAGAGTAGAGAAGTAAAAAATATGAGGTTGAAGATTAATCTTCAACCTCTTTTTTCTTTTTTGTAAATAAATTTCAAATTTATTTACAAAAATAAAAAAAAGACATGCTTTTAAATAAGCTGTCTTTTTTTATTAGGCATTATTTGCTTAATATTTTGCTAAGTCTAGCACTTAAAGTATCTGCATTAGCCTTAAGAATTTGCATAATTTCAACTTCGTTAGAACCTTTTAAAGATTTAAGAGTTTTAGTACAAACTTTAACTTTAACAGCAACACCGTTGATTATGATTTTAGTTGTTTGAAGATTTGGTCTCCAGATTCTGTTACTTACTCTATGTGAGTGAGAAACTTGACATCCGAAAGTAATTCCTTTTCCAGTAATTTCACATCTTTGCATTCTATTACACCTCGCTTTCATTATAAACATGCAAATAATTATACCATTCTGTAAAGAAAAATTCAAGTGATTTTTTAAAATTGTTGGGAATAGTTTATAAATAAAATTAAATATGGTATAATAATAAGGAAAAATAAAAGAAAAAGGTGATGAATGATGAATATTCACAGTTATAAAGTTTTAGAATTTAAAAAACTGAGAGAAGAGTTGGCACAATATATGGCAATAGAAGAAAATCATAATAATGTATTACATCTAGAACCTTTTAAAGAGGTAAACTCTTTAAGAAGAGAGCTTGAGATAGTAAATGATTTTATGGATTTTTTAAAGTTCGATGGTGGTTTTGAATCTAATGGAATGTTAGATATTACAAATATAACAAAAAGAGCTCAATTAATGGGAATTTATTTAGATACAGAAGATTTATGGGCACTGAATATTAATATTAGACTTTTTAGAATATTTAAAGGTAGATTAGAAGGATTAGATAAATATAAAGAATTAAAAAATAGATTTGCGAATATTCCTACTTTAAAAAATATAGAGGATTTAATAAATAAAGCTATTGATCCAGATAAAAATATAAAAGATGATGCTTCAATAGAGATTAGAGAATTAAGAAATCAGAAAAAAAATATGGTGGCGAATATTAAAAGAAAATTTGATGAAATATTTTCAAATCCTAATTATTCAAAGGCTATTCAGGAAAAGATTATAACAACAAGAGATGGAAGAAGCGTAATACCTGTTAAAACTGATTTTAAAGGGGTTTTAAAAGGAATAGAGCATGATAGATCATCAAGTGGGTCAACAGTGTTTATTGAGCCAATATCAATAGTTTCTTTAAATAATAAAATGAGAGAATTAGAAGTTAGAGAAAGAGAGGAAATTAGAAAGATATTACTTAGACTTTCTGATCAAGTTAGATTAAATACAGAGGTATTAGATGAGATAGGATCAGCTATAATGTATTTAGATATGTTAAATGGAAAATCTCAATATGGATTAGATAAAAAATGTTCAATAGTTGAAATAAATAATAAAGAGATGGTTTCACTTGTAAATGCAAGACACCCCTTTATTGATCCAAAAGTGGTAGTTCCTTTAACTTTTGAAATAGGAAGAAAGTATAATACACTTCTTATAACAGGACCGAATACAGGTGGGAAAACAGTTGCTTTAAAAACAGCAGGACTTTTAACATTAATGGCATTATCAGGAATACCAATTCCAGCGGATGATAAAACAAGCATTGGATTTTTTAATGGAGTATATGCAGATATTGGTGATGAGCAAAGTATAGAACAATCATTATCATCATTCTCAGCACATTTAAAAAACATTCAAGAAATTTTAACAAATGTAACAAAAGCTTCGTTAGTTCTTTTGGATGAATTAGGTTCAGGAACAGATCCAATGGAGGGATCAGCTTTTGCAATGGCAGTGTTAGATTTCTTAAAAGATAAAAAATGTAAATCTCTTGTGAGTACTCACTATAGTGAAGTTAAGGCTTATGGATATAATGAAGAGGATATTGAAACAGCATCAATGGAGTTTAATGTAGAAACGCTGTCTCCTACATATAAGTTTCTTTTAGGAGTACCAGGAGAAAGTAATGCATTAACAATTGCAAAAAGACTTGGAGTATCTGAGCAAATTATAGAAAGAGCTAAAACTTACATTAGTGATGAAGATAAAAAAGTAGAAAAAATGATTTTAAATATAAAAGATAGATCATTGGAACTTGAAAAAATGCAAGAAGAAGTAGAAGAATTAAAATTAAAAGCTAAAAATGATAAAGAGGAATATGAAGAGAAACTAAGAGTTTTAGAAAAAGAAAAAAATCAAATTTTAAAATCTGCTTATGAAAAAGCTGATAAAATGATGAGTGAAATGCAAAATAAAGCAGCAGCTTTAGTTAATAAAATCCAAAAAGAAGATAACACTAAAGATGATATGAAATCTGTTCAAAAAAGTTTAAATATGCTTAGAACATCTTTACAAGAAGAAAAAATAGAAACTGTTAAATCGAAAGCTAAAGTTGCTAGAAAAATAGAATATAAAGCTGGAGATAGAATTTTTGTAAATAGTATTAATCAATTTGCAATAGTTAATAAAATTAATTTAAATAAAGAAACTTTAAATATCCAAGCAGGGATTTTAAAACTTGAAATATCGATGGATGATGTAAAAGTAGTTAAAGAGGCTAAGAAAAAAGAGTATAGACCAATAAATGCTCACACAAAAACTAGAGTTAAATCAGAGATTGATTTAAGAGGGAAATTAGTTGATGAGGGAATATATGAGTTAGAAACATATATGGATAGAGCCTTAATGAATGGGTATAGTGAGATATATGTTATTCATGGAAAGGGAACTGGAGCATTAAGAACTGGAATTATGGAATTTTTAAGAACATCTAGATATGTAAAAGATTATAGAACAGGTGGACATAATGAAGGAGGATTGGGATGTACAGTGGTGACACTGAAGTAAAAAATGTAACGTTAATACTTGCAGCCGCGGGTGTTGGAAAAAGGATGGGGCTGGATTATCCTAAACAATTTTTAAAGATTGATGGAAAAGCTTTATATATAAAATCATTGGAAGTTGCTGAAAAATCAATTTTTGTAAAAGAAATTATAATTGTTACAGGGAAAGATTTTATAGAAAGCATAAAAAATGAGTGTAAAGAGCATAAGTTTAAAAAAGTAATTAAAGTTATTGAAGGTGGTTCTGAAAGACAACATTCTATAAAGAAAGCTTTGGATTTATGTTCAGAAGATTCGATAATATCAGTGCAAGATGGAGTAAGACCATTTTTAAAAGAAAGATATTTTAAAGAATCAATAGAAATATTAAATAAAAATAAGGATATTGCAGGAGTTGTTGTAGGGGTTCCCGTTAAAGATACAATAAAAAAAATAAACTCTTTAGGAGTAGTGGAATCTACTCCTAAAAGAGATGAATTATTTGCAATACATACTCCTCAAACTTTTAGAGGAGATATATTAAAAAGAGCATATAAAAAAGCAGAAGAAGATATTTATTTAGGAACTGATGATTCCTCTTTAGTGGAAAGAATTGGAGAGGAAATAAAACTTTTACTTGGAGATTATGATAATATAAAAATAACAACAGTGGAAGATTTGAAATATCTTTAGAATGGAGGAAATATGAAGATTTTTTTAGCACAGATAAAGCCATATTTAGGAAATGTGTCAAAAAACTTAGAGTTAATGATTGAAATTATAAAAAAACAGATAGAAGAGAAGAATGAAGTTGTTATTTTTCCGGAATTATCTTTAACAGGGTATCTTTTAGAAGAGATGGTTTATGATGTTGCTATAAGTAAGGTACCTAATGAGTTGCTTGAGTTATCAAAGGACATATCAATAATATTTGGTGCGGTAGAATTAGGAGAAGATTATTATTACTATAACTCAGCATTTTATTTAGAAGATGGAGAGGTAAAACATACTCATAGGAAAATTTATTTGCCTACTTATGGATTATTTGATGAAGGTAGATATTTTAAAGAGGGAACTAGGATTAGAGCCTTTGAAACTAAATATGGGAAAGTTGGAATGTTAATATGTGAAGATGTATTTCATTTAACAAGTTCATATATACTAAGTGAAGACGGAGCAAATATTATCTATGTACTTGCTAATAGTCCGTTGAGAATGAGTGATAAAGGGATAGAGATACAAAATATATGGGAATCAATAGGAAAAGCTTCAACAGTAAGTAATACTAATTTTTGGATAGTATCGAACAGAGTAGGAGTAGAAGATGGAGTTACTTTTTGGGGTGGAAGTTTTGCTATTAATCCAAATGGAGAAATTATAAAAAAACTTAAAGTTTTGGAAGAGGATGGAGCAGTTGTTTCTATAGAGTTTAAAGAATTGTCAAAAGCAAGAGTTGCTGGATCAGGTAAAAATGTAAAACTCGACTTAGTTTTAAATGAGTTAAACAGAATTAAACAGAATAGATAGAATGAAGAGGAGAGCCATGAATAAAAAGACAAAGTTTACTTTGGTAGTTTTTATCTGTTTTGTTGGGTTATCAATATTTTTTTATAAAAGTAAAGAAAATCCTAGAGTTTATCTAAATAATAGAGTGAATTTAGCATATATTAATGAATCTATAGATACAGATAATTTTAATGAAGTAATTCAATTGATGGAAAAGTCAGATATTCCTGTTGATGGTAAAATAAAAAAAATATTAAAACATTTAAAAGGATTATATATAATTTCAGATAGTAATTTTGTTTCTAGAAAGAAAAATCCTGTTGGTATTTTGAATTTTGGATATTTATATCCTATATTTTCTTTTGAGATAACTAAATATTTTGATAAAAGAGAAGAATTTTATGAATTAAAAAAAGAATATAGTGATAAGTATTTAAAAGGAACATCTCTGTTTTTAAGAGAGGAAAGAGGAAACTTTTTAATAGCTAGAAGAATTAAAGATATTGAAGAAATTTTAAGAAATGAAAAATATATAAGTTTAGATTTTATTAAAATATTAAATAGAGATTCTAAAAATAACTTGGGAATAGTGGTTGTAAATTTAGGGAAAAATCCATTGGGTGGATTTAACGAATTAGTTTTAACAGGAGATGTAGAAAAGAAAGATATTATTTTTAAATCAATAATAGGTGGAGAAAATGATATAATTAAAAGTTTTAATAAAATAACTGATGATGGATTAAGCGGAGAAAGAACTTTAAAAAGAAATAGACTCTATTTAAGAACCTCTAGAGAAAATGAGTTAAGATCTTTTTTCTTTTTTTTAAATTATTTTTTTAGAAATAGTATGTTAGATGATATTTTTTCTAAGGTATATATAAATAGTTCTAAGAATTTAATAGGACATGTAGGAAAAGATTTTGAAAAAACTACAATAAAGGATAATCAATTTTTATATGGAGATATAGATGTAAAAATATCTAAAATAGATAGTGTAGCTAAGTTGAAATTAGTTGGAATTGCAAATGAAAATAAATTGACTATAAAAGGAACAACAAATAAATCGGTAGTAATTAAAATGTTAAAAGAGATAAAATAGGAGGAGCCATGATAAAGATATACAACACCTTGAAAGGTGAACTAGAAGAGTTTAAACCACTAAAAGCAGGAGAAGTTTCTATGTATGTATGTGGTCCCACAGTATACAACTATATACATATTGGAAATTCAAGACCGGCAATATTCTTTGATACAGTAAGAAGATATTTTGAGTTTAGAGGATATAAAGTTAAATATGTTCAAAACTTTACAGATGTAGATGATAAAATGATAAAAAAAGCTAATGAAGAGGGAGTAACTCTCCAAGATATAGCTAAGAAATATATAGATGCATATTTTGAGGATACTTCAAAGGTTAACTTAAAAGAAGAGGGAATGATAAGACCAAAGGCAACTGAGAATATTGGAGAAATGATAAAAATTATAAAAACATTAATAGAAAAAGATTACGCTTATGAATCTCAAGGAGATGTTTATTTTAATATTGAAAATTATAAAAAAGAGTATGGAGAGTTATCAGGACAAAGTATTGATGACTTACAAAGTGGAGCTAGAATAAATATATCAGAAATCAAAAGAAATCCACTTGATTTTGCTCTTTGGAAAAAAGCAAAAGATGGAGAACCTTATTGGAACTCTCCTTGGGGAAAAGGTAGACCAGGATGGCATATAGAGTGTTCAGCAATGTCTAATAAATATTTAGGATCAACATTTGATATTCACGGCGGAGGTCAAGACCTAATATTCCCACATCATGAAAATGAAATAGCTCAATCAAAATGTGGAACAGGTGGAGAGTTTGCAAGATATTGGATACATAATGGATATATTAATATAAAGGGTGAAAAGATGTCAAAATCTTTAGGAAATTTCTTTTTATTAAGAGAAGTTTTAGAGAATTTTGAAGGAAGAGTAATAAGATTCTTTATACTAAGTGCACATTATAGAAAACCTATTGATTTTTCTGATAATGAATTAATTCAAAGTAAATCAGGTCTTGAAAGAATAGAAAATGCTATTTCAAGAGCAAAAGAAAGATTAGCAGAAAAAGTTTCTAATGAGGGTGAAAATTTAGAAAGTTTAAAAGAAAGTTTAGAAAATACAAAAGATAAATTTATAAAGGTTATGGATGAAGATTTTAATACTGCTGGAGGAATTGGAGCTATATTTGAAATTGTAAAAGACTTAAATAAAGCTTTAGATGAGGAAAAAATATCAGCTAAAGGATTAGAAATAATAGAGGAAACTATAGAGTATATAAGAACAGTGATGGAAGATGTACTTGGAGTTCTTTTAAAAGTGGAAGTACAAGTTGGAAATATGACTAGTGAGTTAGTTGAGTTTCTATTAGAATTAAGAAGAGAAGCTAGGGATAATAAAGATTGGGATTTTTCAGATAAAGTTAGAGATAGATTACAAGGAATGGGAATAAAATTAAAAGATGGGAAGGATAAAACAACATGGTCAATTTAAATTTAAAAGAAGCTAATGGATTAGTATTAGCTTATTTAGGGGATGGTGTTTGGGAACTTTCCGTAAGAACATTTTTCATAAATAAAGGATATAATATTAGAAACTTAAACAAATTAGTAAAAGAGCATGTAAATGCAAAGGCTCAAAGTAAATATTTAAAAAATATAATGGATACTTTAAGTGAGGAACAATTAGCATTGGTAAATAGATCAAAAAATAGTAATATAAAAACTTTTCCGAAATCTTGTACAGTAATGGAATATAAAGAAGCAACAGCTTTTGAAGCTTTAATAGGAGCATTATATACAGAGGGAAAAATTGATGAAATACAAAATATAATAGAAAAAAACATAGGATAAGGAGTGATATCTGGTGGGATTTAAGTTAAAGTTACCTGGGTTTAGCAGAAGTATAGGAATAGATTTAGGAACAGCAAATACATTAGTATATAGTAGAAAGCATGGAAAAATAATACTAAATGAGCCTTCAGTTGTTGCTGTTGAAAGAGAGAGTAGAAAGGTATTAGCTGTTGGAAATGAAGCAAAAAATATGTTAGGTAAAACTCCTGATTCTATTGTTGCTGTAAAGCCTTTAAGTGAGGGAGTAATTGCTGATTATGAAATAACTGAAGCAATGATAAAATATTTTATAAAAAAATCTTTTGGTAAATTCTCTATGTTTATGCCAGAGGTTATGATTTGTGTACCTATTGATGTAACAGGAGTAGAAAAAAGAGCTGTGCTTGAAGCAACTTTATCAGCAGGAGCAAAAAAAGCATATTTAATAGAGGAAGCAAGAGCAGCAGCACTTGGATCAGGAATAGATATTTCAGCACCAGAAGGAAATATGATTGTAGATATTGGCGGTGGATCTACAGACGTAGCTGTAATATCTTTAGGTGGAACAGTTGTAAGTAAAACTATACGAACTGCTGGAAATAACTTTGATATGGATATTATAAAATATATAAAAAAAACACATACACTTTTAATTGGAGATAGGACAGCAGAAAGTATAAAAATGCAAATAGGAACAGCAATTCCTTTAGAAGAAGAAGAGATTATGACAATTAAAGGAAGAGATTTGATAACTGGATTACCAAAATCAGTAACAGTTGGATCAGAAGAAATAAGAGAGGCTATTATGGATTCTCTTATGGAAATTGTAACTTGTGTTAAAGATGTTTTAGAAAAAACTCCACCAGAATTAGCAGCAGATATTATTGATAGAGGAATAGTTATGGCTGGAGGGGGATCTTTAATAAGATGCTTCCCAGAGTTGATAGCTAAACACACATCTTTAAATGTGAAAATAGCAGATAATCCTTTAGAAAGTGTTGTTAAAGGTGCGGGAATGGCTCTTGAACAAATTAATATTTTAAGAAAAATAGAAAAGGCAGAAAGATAATGTTTAAAGATATTGTGTCTAATGATTTAGTAAAAGAATTTTTACAAAAAGAGTTGGATTTTAATAGAAAAGCAGGAACATATCTATTTTATGGAGTTGATAATGGACTTTTAAAAAGATTTGCAAAAGCTTTTGCAAAGGGATTAAATTGTTCAGAATTAAAAAATGATTTTTGTGGAAAATGTGAAAATTGTATAAGAATTGAAAGTGAAACTCATGGTGATTTAGAAATACTAGAAGATCCTTCAGGAATAAAAGTTGACAGTATAAGAGCTCTTGCGTATAAAGATTCAATAACATCATATGAAGGTAAAAATAAAATATATATTATTAATAATATAGAAAAGATGAGAAAAGAAGCGGCCAATGCACTATTGAAAATGATAGAAGAACCTAATGATGGAAGTTTCTTTATTTTACTATCAGGAAGTTTAAATATTTTACCCACTATAAAATCTAGAAGTATTTTAATAAATATAAAATCTCAAACAAAAGAAGATTTAGAAGTTTCTCTTGATGAATATAGTTTTTTTCAAGGGAAAGCACTTGAGATTGAAAAATTTAAAGAAAGAACAGATATAGATTTAGAGGAAGTATCTTCATATGAAAATATTGGAGAAAATTTAAAAAAATGGTTAGATACAGAGGATTTAATATATAAAGTTGAAATATATAAAAACATTAGAGATTTTATGAACATTAGAGAGTATTTAACATTAGTAGATAAAAGTTATTTTATAGAAGAAATTTTAAAAAATAGTGGAAATAGAGAAGATATTAAACTTATATTAGATTATTCTATTAATTTAATTGATAAAAAAAGTAAAAAATTAGAAGAGATATTAGAAATAAAAAATATAATAAAAACACCAATAAATTTAAAAAATTATTTAACGATATTTTTTAATAAAATTTAAAAGTACCTAAATTACAGGTGCTTTTTTATTGGAATGCAAGTGTTCTAAAAAAGGAAAAAGATAAATTTCTTGTTGACTTATTTTATAAGTAGGAGTAATATTGTCTTGTAGTTAAGCACACTACAGAAAATGATATTAGAATTTTCTACAGGAGGAAAATAACATGGCAATTAAAGATTTTAAAGGAACACAGACAGAGAAGAATTTATGGGAAGCTTTTGCAGGAGAATCAATGGCTAGAAATAAATATACTTATTTTTCAAGCCAAGCTAAAAAAGATGGATTTGTTCAAATTTCAAGAATATTTGAAGAAACAGCTCATAATGAAGAGCAACATGCTAAGATTTGGTTTAAATATTTAGAAGGTGGATCAATAAAATCAACTTTAGAAAATTTAAAAGAAGCAGCAGCTGGTGAAAATTATGAATGGACTAGTATGTATGCAGGATTTGCTAAAACAGCAAAAGAAGAGGGATTTGACGATTTAGCTAATCTTTTTGAAGCTGTAGGAAAAATAGAAAAAACTCATGAAACA
>NZ_CAMQYW010000028.1 GCF_947039425.1 uncultured Cetobacterium sp.
ATGTATGGAGCGGGAGACGAGGGTCGAACTCGCGACATTCAGCTTGGAAGGCTGACGCTCTACCAACTGAGCTACTCCCGCATCACTTACATAATTATAGTATCATAGGCTTTAAACTTTGTCAATAAGCTTTTTTATTTTTTTTAATAATTTATTTTAAAAGTTTTAGACTGTTCCCCTTGATTATGAACTCTATCAACTGGAGCTATCATATAATAGTATGATTTCCCTTTTATTACTCTTGTATCTAGATATTTTTCACCATATTTTCTTTTTACAGTATCTATTATATTTTTATTTAAATCCTTTGAAAAGTTTTTATTTTCACTTCTATATATCACATAATAATCTGTATAATTTTTTGGAAAATCTTTCCAATTTAATAAAATACCTTTACTTACTTTTTTTCCAGACAAATGGGTTACCTTTTTTGGTGCCACTGTATCTATCCAAGGTGTTCTATTTGGTAAAACTATATTTTCATAGACTTTATTTTTTAAACTATTTTTTATATCCATCACATTTTTATTTATTTTGTCATAACCAAAAAATATATTTCCCTGTACTTTCCCTGTACTTCTATTATATTTTATTTGATTAATTAGTTCATTTTTATTTCTCCAAGCCTTAGTTCCACCAAGTTTATATGCAGCCTGGCCTATATATAAATTTACCTTACTACCTTTAACCTCATTTATCCACCAATCAACTAAAGTTTTATAAGGAGCTACTCTTAAATTAAAATCCCAATAAATTTGAGGAACTATATAATCTATCCAATTATTTTTTATCCAAACTCTAGTATCAGCATATAATGTATCATAATTTTCTGCTCCTGCCCTAGTTTTCGAACCTGTTGGATCCTTATCATTATTTCTCCAAACTCCAAATGGACTAATTCCAAATTTTACATATGGCTTTGTTTTTTTTATTTTATGTGAAAGTTCTTTTACAAAGGCATTGGTATTCTCTCTTCTCCAATTTCCTCTTTCCATTCCTTTTCCATACTTAGCAAAACTTTTATCATCATTAAAATGTAAAACCTTTCTATTTTTTCCAAGAACTGGATATGGGTAAAAATAATCATCCATATGAACTCCATCAATATCATAGTGTTTTACAACATCTACTATAACATTTTCTGTAAACTCTCTAGCTTGTGGATTTCCTGGATCATAGTAATATCTTCCAGCATATTCTATAATCCAATTTGGATGTTTTCTAGCTATATGCTCTTTAGGTATTGGTTCTCCTTTTTTCAAAGTAATTCTATATGGATTAAACCAAGCATGAAACTCAATATTTCTTTTATGAGCTTCCTCTATAAAAAAAGCTAAAGGATCATATCCTGGATTCTTTCCACTTTCTCCTGTTATATATTGTGACCAAGGTTCTGATGAGGGATACTTATAAAATCTATCTGCTGTTGGTCTAACTTGCATAATTATTGCATTCATATTTAAACTTTTTATCTCATTTAAAATATCAATATATTCTTTTTTTTGATCTTCCACTGATAGGCCTTTTTTCGATGGCCAATTAATATTATCAACTGTTGCTATCCAAATACCTCTAAACTCTCTTTTAGTATCTTTTCCAAAAATAGAAGTAATACACAATAAAAAAGTAAATATTAAACACAATATTTTTTTCATACAGTCACCTATCCCTTTATAATTGAAAATCTCTCTTTTAAAATATCTCTTAATGCACAAATAAATTCAATTTTTTTATTCATTATTAAAGGTATAATTATCTCTCTTTTATCCTTTGTAAGTATTCTAACTAAAATTTGTAGTCTACTTCCCTTTCCAACTACTCCCTCTTTTAAAGTACAACTTTCTATATTATCAAAAGATAAATCTACTCCTTGACCTTTTAATGTTTGTTTCTCAGAATCTATTACAATTTTATAAGAAAAAAGATTCTTAAAATGTTTTCCTCCTAAAAATATTAAAATTACTGCTATTACCATATAAGGTATACTAAAGTTCTTTGTATATCCTATATATCCCTGTAAAACTCCTATTAAAATTAAAGGTAATCCTGTTCCTAACCACATTACAACCTTTTTAAGTTCTAATTTAAATTTCCTAACTGGTTTATACTCTATTTTTGTCTTGTTTATTTTTTTTATATAATCATCAAAAAAAAACATTTTTCCTCCCACTAGATAAAGAAAAGTAGAGAGTTATCTCTACTTTTCTTTCTTTCTTTTATTATTTTACTAATGCTTTAATATCATCTGGCTTATAGTCTAAGTTATGAACAGCATTTATATATCTTATTGTTTTACTTTTTCCTCTTATAACTAGTGTTTGAGTTCTAGCTATATTTCCTCTTCTTTTAATTCCCTCTAATAAATCTCCACCTGTAATTCCTGTTGCTGAGAATATAACCTCATCATCTTTTACAAGATCATCCATTTTTAAAACTTCTCCTACTGTTAATCCCATCTCTTCACATCTTGTTTTTTCATAATTAGATATTTTATCATTTTCAAGAGATACACCTTTAACTTCACTTCTAAGTTTTAATCTAGCTTGCATATCTCCACCAAGAGCTCTAATTACTGCAGCTGATATAACTCCTTCTGGAGCTCCTCCAATACCATATAGAACATCTACATCTGAATCAATAACAGATGTTAATATTGATCCTGCAACGTCTCCATCTGGAAGTGCATAAACTTTCACTTCTAAGTCTTGTAACTCTTTTATTATTGTTTTGTGTCTAGGTTTGTCTAAAATTACTATAGTTAATTCGTTTAATTTTTTATTTAAAGCCTTACAGATATTATCTATATTTTCCATAAGTGGCTTATTTAAATCAATTACACCCTTTGCTTCTGGTCCAACTACTAATTTTTCCATATACATATCAGGAGCTTTTAAGAAACTTCCTTTATTTCCAACTGCTAAAACTGCTATTGCGTTTGCTTGACCTTGAGCTGTCATTCTAGTTCCCTCAACTGGGTCTACAGCTATATCCACTTTAGAAAATAGTTCTTTGTTTTCAGATTCTAAACCAACCTTTTCTCCAATAAAAAGCATTGGAGCTTCATCAATCTCTCCCTCTCCTATAACTATTTCACCTTGGATTTTTATTCCATTTAACATAGTTCTCATAGCGTCAACTGCTGCTTGATCCGCTGCTTCTTTCTTTCCTCTTCCAACCCATTTGTGGGCTGCTAATGCTGCGGCCTCTGTCACTCTTGCAAACTCTAAAGCTAACTCTCTTTTCATTTCTCCTCCTAATTTGTTTCAATTAATCTATAAATTTTTTCCCCAGGTGATATCATCTGAAGTTTATTCCTAGCAATTTTTTCTCTATAAAAAGGATCGTTTATATTTTTTATCATATCGTTATACTCTATAATAACATTTTCTAGCTCGTTTTTCTCTCTTAATTTTACCTGTTGTTCACTCTTAAGTCTATCTATTTTTACAAAAGACCTGAACATATTCTGTCCTAAGTAAGCAAAATGTACTGCTAAAGGGATTATCCATAATAACTTTTTCATTTTATTTTTTTACCTCTATCCTCTATTTGCCTCTTTTTTTAGCATTTGAAGTTTCTTAGTTATCATTCTTTTCGCAACTGGAGAAACTTTGTCTACAAATAAAACTCCATCTAAGTGGTCATACTCATGTTGGAATGCTCTTCCTAAAAGTTCACTAGCTTCCTCTATTATCTCTTCCCCTTTTTCATTTTGGTATTTTATTTTTATAGTAAGAGATCTCTTTACTGGTTTATATATTCCAGGAACACTTAAACATCCCTCTTCGTTACTTTCTTTCTCTTCGGACATCTCTAAAAACTCAGGATTTATAACTATTCTTACATCTCCCTCTTCAACTTCAATTACAAACATTCTTTTGTTTATCCCTACTTGAGGTGCTGCAAGTCCTACTCCTCTTATATTACGCATAGTCTCTACCATATTATTTAAAGTTTCTATAATTTCACTATTTATTTCAGTTACAGGTTCTGCAACAGATCTTAAACAATCATTTCCATATATTTTTATATCGTAAATCATTATTTTCCTCCTAATTCCTTTTTTCTTACCTATATATTATATCATATTAGATTAGTTGGGTCTACATCTACAACTACTCTATACTCTTTACTTTCTATTTTTTTTATATTTTCTTCAAGATTTTTTTTATAATTATTTATAGATGTTCTATCTCCTTTTATAAAAATATTACATCTATATCTACCTTTAACTTTATAAACTAAAGATTTCATAGGTCCGTACATTTCAACCTCTTCACTTTTTATACTTTCTAATAGTTTTTTTCCATACTCTTCAAGTCCTGCCTCTTTTTCTGAAGATATTCCTATATTTATAATTTTAGAAAAAGGTGGATATGATAAAATCTCTCTTTTCTCTATCTCTTTTTCATAGAAATTAATGTAACTATTCTCTTGAATCTTTTCAATAACATAGTTTTCTGGTTGATATGTTTGTAAGATTACCTTTCCTGGTTTCTCTCCTCTACCAGCTCTACCTGCAACTTGAGTTATCATTTGATACGTTCTCTCTCCAGCTCTAAAATCAGGTAAACTCATTATTGTATCAGAATTTATAACTCCTACAACTGTTACATTTGGAAAATGAAGTCCTTTAGAAATCATTTGAGTTCCTATCATTATGTCGTATTTTCCATTTAAAAAATCATGATACATATTCTCGTAGAAATTCTTTTCCTTTGCAGCTTCTCCATCAACTCTAATAATATTTACTGGGAACTTTTTACGAAGTTCCTCTTCTACTCTTTCTACTCCTCTTCCACTAAAAGATAGCTTATCACTTCCACATTTAGAACAATGTCCTGTAAATCTCTTTTGAATACCACAATAGTTACATTTTAAGGTATTGTTACTTGCATAATAATTTAACTTTATAGAACAGTGCTCACACTCTTCCATATGTCCACAACTTTCACACTGTATTAAGGTAGAATATCCTTTTCTATTAAGAAGTAATATTGTTTGTTCTTTTCTCAATAAAGCATTTCTAATTTCAAAGGAAAGTGCTTCACTAAAAAATTGATCTTGTTCCTGTTTCATATCAACTATCTCTATCTCTGGAAGTTTTGCATTTTTATATCTACTTTCTATTTCAAAGAGTTGAAATATTCCTTTTTTACCATAGTAATAACTCTCTATTGATGGTGTAGCTGATCCTAAAACAACTTTAGCTTTTTCCATTTCTGCTCTTCTTATGGCAACAAATTTAGCATGATATCTTGGATTGCTATCTTGCTTATAACTATTTTCATGTTCCTCATCTATTATAATATACTCTAAGTTTTGAACAGGAGCAAAAATAGCAGACCTTACACCTAACACCACTTTTTTATTTCCATTATATATTGAATACCACTCTGTGGCTCTCTCACTTTGACTTAATCTACTGTGAAGTATTGCTACTCCCTCTCCAAACTCCCTTCTAAATCTAAGAACCATTTGAGGTGTTAATGATATTTCTGGCACTAAAAATATTGATCCTTTTCCCTCTTTTAATGCTTCCTTTATTAAATGAATATATATCTCTGTTTTTCCTGAACCTGTTACACCTCTTATTAGAAAATGTTTTTTGTTAGATTTTGATATTTCACATCTTATTCTTTCTTGTTCATCATTTAATTTTGTATCCTCTTCATTTAAACTATCACTGATCTCTTTAATTAAATTCTCTTCATTAAAATCTTTCATTCTTCTTTCGTATATTAATTCATTATTTTTTACCATTTTATCTATATCTTTTTTATTAAACTTTTTTTCAAGAGTTCCCTTAGAAACCTCTTTTCTAGAATTAAAATACTCGTTTAAAAAGTTTGGTATCTCCTTTTTATCCTCATTTAAGAAATACCAATCTTCCTCTTTTTTTAAAAATTCTAAATTTATAAAATCTTTAATACTTTCTTTTCCAAATCTATCAGTTAATGTTTTTTTTCTAACCTTTAATTTACTCAAAAAGTATTCAAGTATTTCATTTGTTGCAAATAAAGAGTTTATTTTTTCTATTCTATATATATCCTCATATTTTATTTTAATACCTGATGGAACTGCTGTTGTAAAAACTTGTTCAAAAGAGCAAAGATAATACTCTTTTATCCAAAGTAAAAGTTCTATAAACTTTCTAGAAAAAGATATCTCATTATTTAATTTTTCCTTTATTTTCAAAACTTTAAAAGAGTACTCTTTATCTTGCTCCTCTTTTACAACTAATCCAACTCTATCCTTTCTTCTAAAGGATACTAAAACTCTATCTCCTATATCTAAATCATCTATATCACTACTATATGTATAAAACTCTGTTGTCTTTTCAATATGAATACTATAATACTTCACTTTCTCACCTATTTTAATCTGACTTTTATTCTTTTAACTCCTTCCATTTTCGCATCTGGTTCTGGATATTGAGAATCTACAACTCCCACACCTTTTATATCTATATCTATATTTTTATTTTCAAACATCTCCATAACATTTCTAGCACTTAATCCTTTTAAATCTGGCATAATAGAAATATCTCCAACTTCATTAACTTTAACTAATTTAATCTTATCTTTATTTGGAATATTTTCTATATTTTCAGAGTATATATTTTTTACCTTTGTCACTCTTTTTACTATTTCTCCAAGAACAGGAGCTACTGCTGTTCCACCAGACTTATCGTACCAATGTTCTCCTTGAGGTTTAAATAACATTACTAAAACTATATATTTAGGTTTGTTTGCTGGAAAAAATCCCATAACAGATGAAAGATATTCATTTTTTACATATCTTCCTCTTTCACTATACTGAGCTGTTCCTGTTTTTCCACCTATTCTATATCCTGGTACTTTTGCCTTGTGAACTGTTCCATCAACAACAACTTGCTCTAATATGCTTCTCATTACTCCTGAAACTTTTGGGGATATAACCTGTCTTCTTAAATGAGGTAAGTTTCTTCTAATTATAGTTCCATCCTTATCTACAATTTTATCTACTATGTATGGTCTATATAATTTCCCTCCATTTATAACAGATGCAAAAGCTGTTATCATCTGAATTGGTGTTACAACTACTCCTTGTCCAAAAGCCATTGTACTCCTTTTTAATCCATCCCATTTATTTGGCGGAACTTCTCTTCCTGTTTTTTCATAAGGATAATCCACTCCTGACTTTTCATAAAGACCATATTTTTCAAAATCTCTATTCATCTCTTCGTTTGTAAACTTATCTCCCACGAGAACCATTCCAACATTACTTGATTTTTTCAAAATCTCTTCCACTGTTAAAATTCCTCTTGTGTGTCTACTACTCTCTCTAATTACATGATTATACTTTTTAATCCTTCCATCTCCAACATCAAAAGTTGAATATCTATTAACTTTATGTTCATTTATTGCAGCTGCTATAACTAAAGGCTTAAATATTGAACCTGGTTCTACTAAAGCTTGAAATACTGGATTTGTTACATCTTTTTTATCCTTTCTAAAAAAAGATGTTGCAAGTATTCTTCCATTATTAGGATCCATCATTACAGCATAGGCTTTTTCAGCCTTTGTTTTTTTAAATTGTTTTTTCACTTCATCATTTAAAATATATTGAAGATCATTATCTATTGTTAAATATATATCCTTTCCATTTAAGTTTACCTCTGTTCTAGCTCCTGAAGTTGGAAGTCCTATCCCTATCTTTCTTATACTTGGAATTGTTGTTGAGTTTTTTTCTCCCTTTAAATACTTTTCATAATAGTGCTCAATTCCAAAAATACCCTCTTTCTCTGTCCCTTTTTTATAACCTATATTTCCTACTAAGAAAAAATAAATATCTCTTTTATAATATCGTCTCTCTTTTCTTCCCTCTAAAAAAAACACATTTTTTTCTTTTAGTTTTTTCTCTTTAATCAAATCTTGAATCTCTTTTTTCTCAAGATCATCTATATTTTTATTTAATCTTTTATATCTTCGTCCTTCTAAACCTATTCTATTAAGTGTTCTTAAAAGAGGTTTATAGTTATCTTTAATATACCCTTTTTTTACAAGCTCTTTTAATATCTCTTGAGCTTTTATATTTCCTGTAAACCTTTTAGGATCAACACTAAGCTCATACATATTTATGCTATAAGCTAATCCTTTTCCATGAACATCATATATACTTCCTCTTTCACCTGTTGTTTCTAATTTAACATCCACTTGATTTCTTATTGCATCTTTATATTTAGTTGAATCAAAAAGTTGTAACTGAATCATTCTAAACATTAAAATAAAAAAACACAAAAGTATTATATCTGTTTCTACAAAAGATCTTTTTAAAAAATTATTTTTTACTTTTATATTTTTCCATTTAAAAAATATGTATAGTAAGTAAGATAAGCTCAATCCTAATCCCACTGTTAATAAAAATATTTTACAGTATAAAGAAACTCCTATTCCTAGTAACAATAGGATAACTATATACATTTTTAATTTTTTTTTCAAATTCACACCCTCTTTTATTTTTTCTTTTAAATATTATATCAAATATTAATAAAATAATGTATAATAAGAATAAATTTCCATCAAAGGAGTAAATATATGAAATTTTTATTTATATTATTTTGTGTGTCCACTTCAGCTTTTGCAACAACTCTTGGAGTTATTGATTCTGAATATATTTTTAATCAATATAACAAAAGAGCTGTTCTAGAAGAAAAACTTGATCAAAGACGAAGTGAATTGAACAATGAAATTGAAATTTTAAGACAGACACTTTTAATTAAAGAAAAAAGTATTAAGAGTAAAAAAACATTAACATCTAAAGATAAAGAGATTTTATTAAATTTAAAAAAACAGTTTCAAAAAAAAATAGAAACTTCTGAAATTTCTTTTGAACGTGAACAAAGGAACTTTGTTTATGATATAAAATTTGAAATCGATTCAGTTGCTATTTTAATAGGTAAAGAAAAAAACATAGATATGGTTATTGAAAAAAGTGCCACAATCTATGGAGGAACAGACTTAACTGAGGATGTTTTAAACTTTTTAAACAATCCTACTTCTTATAAATTAGACACTTCAAACATTCTTAAAAAAGATTTTTAAAAAGGGTGATACCCTTTTTTTTAATACCTAAATAATTTGCGACATTTCCCTGTGCCGTTTATAAACATTGTATACAATTTCAATTTTCCATAAAATAAACATTTATCTCTTTATAAACCCTTTATATTCCTACTTTAAAACACATTTTCCAGTGTTTTATAATTTTTATTCTAAAAAAAACTTTTCCACTTTTATTGACATTACTTTTTTTTAGGAGTATATTTATCTCGTCAACGGGATTTCGAAAAATATGTTCATTAAAAATGAAATAAAAATGAATTTAAAAATCAAATTTCAGTTTTTATATTTTTGATAAATTATTTTCACTTTTATGAAAATTTGTGAATTTATTCTTTGTTATGACACTGGGAATTTAATATCAAAGATTTAGGAGAGTAATTATGGAAATTTTAGCTAATTATGTTAGATCTAATATCCTTATAGCCCTTTTCCTTTCCATTGCGATTGGTTATGCTATTGGTAAAATTAGATTCGGTAAATTTCAACTTGGAGGAATTGCAGGTAGTTTACTTGTATCTGTTGTTGTTGGTCAGTTAGGATTCAACATTCCTGGAGTTTTAAAAACAGCATTCTTCGGATTATTTATCTACGCATGTGGATATAATGGTGGACCAAAGTTCTTCGGATCTTTAAACAAATCATCATTAAAATTTGTAATATCTGCTATTTTTATGACTGTTACAGGACTGATTTGCGTTCTTATTGGTGCTAAGTTATTTCACCTTGATAGAGGACTTGCTGCAGGACTTGCTGCTGGTGGACTTACTCAATCATCAATTATAGGTACTGCCGGTTCTGCTATTAGTAACTTAGGATTAAGTCCTACACTTACTAAACAATTGGAAACAAATGTGGCTGTTGGTTATTCAATAACTTATATTATTGGTTCTTTAGGACCTATCTTAATGGTTGGTACTTTCATACCTCTTATTATGAAATGGAACTTAAGAAAAGAAGCTTTAAAACTTGAAGCTGAAGAGAATAACGGAATTGTTTTAACTCCTGTTCAAACTCTTGCTCTTGAAAAAGTTTCTTCAAGAATATTTGAAATTGGTGATAACTGTAAATACTTAGGAAAAACTGCTCTGGATTTTGAAGAAGATTTAGATGAAAAAGTATTCTTATTAGAAGTTTCTAGAAATAATAACTTACTTGAATGTGAAGACTTAGATAAATATGTATTCACTAAAGGTGATTGGGTTGTTATTGGAGGAAAAACTAAAACTTTACTACCTCTTAATGAAATTATTGGAGAGGAAAGATTTGACAGAGATAGTATTCTTAATACTATTGAATATAAAAAATCAATTATTTTTGATAACAAAACTCTTTCAGGTAAAACTATTGGAGAGATTAAAAAGTTACTACCTTCTATGATTACTGTTGGTTTCGTTATTTCTCAAGTTTGGAGACAAGGAGAGGAGCATCCTCTTACAGATGACTTTAAATTTGTTCAAGGTGACGAACTTATGTTAATGGGTAGAGAAGAAAATATTGATGCTGCTATTAAGCACTTTGGTTATTTAACACCTAATACTAATGTAGTAAGTTATATTACTTTTGCTATTGGTATGATTGCAGGTATCTTACTTGGTGGAATTACAGTTCACTTTGGAAGCTTACCAATATCACTTGGAACTGGTGGTGGATGTCTTCTTTCAGGTTTAATCTTTGGTTGGTTAAGAAGTAAAAAACCAAAAATTGGTGGTCTTGATCATGGAACTGCTAACTTCTTACAAGTATTTGGACTTGTTGTATTTGTTAGTATCGTTGGATTAAATGCTGGTAAAGGTGCCATTGTTACTATGAAACAATATGGTATGACACTATTCTGGTTAGGAGTATTTGTTACAATTGTTCCACAAGTTGTTACATTTATATTTAACTACTTTGTATTAAAAATTAAAAATCCAATTAAAGCAGTTGCAATTATAGCTGGAGGAAGAAGTGCAAACCCTGCATTATCTGAAATCCTTGCTAAAACTGAAAATTCAACTCCAGTATTACCATTTACAATAGGTTATGCTGTTGCAAACATTTTATTAACAATGTGGGGTCCTGTAATTGTAGGAATCATCACAAAAAATTAGTATTTAAAATATTTTAACATATTAAAAAATTAAATCATTTAAAACTAAGGTTTTAAAAACTAGGAGGCAACAAAATGAAAGAATTAAGTCCATTCGAATTAAAAGACGAATTAATTGCTGTAGCAAGTAAAGAATTCCAAGGTGAGATTTTAAACGCTGGAAGAGGAAACCCTAACTTCTTAGCCACTTTACCAAGAAAAATGTTTAATCTTTTAGGAAAATTTGCCATTGAAGAATCTGAGTTTGCTTACTCTTATTTCCACAATGACCTAGGAGGTTTCCCAAGAACAAATGGTCTTTATACAAGATTCTTAATGTTCCTAAGAAGCCAAGATGAAAAAGCTGGTTCAAGTGAAATGTTAGTTTACTTATCATATGCTCAAGATCAACTTGGATTAAATGTTGATGAGTTATTAGAAGAGTTTGTGAATGCTTACTTAGCAAACAACTATCCTTGTCCACCAAGATCATTAAAAAATATAGAAAAAATTGTTAAAAAATATATTGTTAAAGAAATGTGTAATAACTCATTAGATGCTGAATTTGATGTGTTCCCTACTGAAGGTGGAACAGCTGCCATGGCTTATATATTCAACTCAATGAAAGCTAATAAATTAATGAAAGCTAAAGATAAAATTGCTTTAATTACTCCAATATTCACTCCATACTTAGAAATCCCAGGATTACCTGAATATGACTTTGAAATTGTAGAATTAAGATTAGATCCAAAATTAAACTGGCAATTACCTCAATCTGAACTTGATAAATTAAAAGATCCAGCTATTAAATTACTTTGTATTGTAAATCCAAGTAATCCATCATCTACTATGATGAGCATGGAATCAATTCATCAATTAAAAGAGATTGTTGATAATGATAGACCTGATTTAATGATCGTTACTGATGATGTTTATGGAACTTTTGCTGATAACTTTGTTTCTTGTTTCTCAGTTTTACCATATAACACATTACTTGTTTACTCTTTCTCTAAGTACTTTGGTGCTACTGGGTGGAGACTTGGAACAATAGCTCTTGCTCATGAAAATGTATTCCAAGATAACATTAAAAAATTATCAACTGAAAACCAAAACAAAATCAATACTAGATACAGTATTATGACTTCTGAACCTGAAAATCTTAAATTCATAGATAGATTAGTTGCTGATAGTAGAGCAGTTGGATTAAATCATACAGCTGGACTTTCTACTCCACAACAATTACAAATGGCTCTATTCTCTCTTAATTCACTAGTTGATTTAAAAGAAAACTACAAACAATGTTGTAAAGAGCTTGTTAGATCTCGTTGTGAGCTTTTATATTCAAGCTTAGGAATCAAACTTGTTGAAGATGTTAACATAGTTAACTACTATACTCTTATTGATTTAAAAACAATGGCAGCCTCTTTATTTGATGATGAGTTTGCTAATTGGTTTGAGAAAAATAACAAAGTAAATGACTTCTTATTTGCTCTAGCTAAAGAAACAGGTGTTGTATTAATGCCAGGTAAAGGATTTGGAGATACTACTCCTACTTTAAGAGTTTCTCTTGCTAACTTAAAAGAGTACCAATATGAAGCTATTGGAAAATATACAAGAAGAATCTTAAAAGAGTTCTACGAAAACTACAAAGGTTAATTCTTAAAATCTTAAAAGGACTGATGAATGTCAGTCCTTTTTTTATATCCTAATATTGATTTATATCTTTAAAATATATTTCATCATTTAGATATTTTTCTATTGATAATTCTCCTCCTTTATTTAAAGAAAATTTAAGTTTTCCTATATATTTTTTATCTCCTATTCTTAAAGTAAAACTTTTATTTTTTCCCTTTATATTCATAATAGCTTTTTTATTTTTTCTAACTTTTTTATCTTTATATCCCTCAATTTGAAAGACTATATTTTTTGACAAACCTTTTTCATTAAATCTATTATTAATAATTAAAGTATGATTTTGACCTGTTACAAAAAGAGAATACACTATTCCTAAAACTCCTAAAAAAAACAATCCTAGTATAACTATCCTTTTCATACTTTCACCTCTTTTTCTTTTGATTCTTCAAACATCTTTACTCTAGTTTTCATTTTTATACTTTCTCTTTTCCATTGATGTAAAACTAAAACAATTGCAATTATTCCATATGATATGAACACTCTAAAATACTCTCCTATTTGAGCTGAACCCATAAGTTCTTTTCCAGCCATTGGAGAAACTAAAAACATTAAATGAAAAAGCACTATTCCTGTAATAGCATTGGGAATACTTGCCTTGA
>NZ_CAMQYW010000029.1 GCF_947039425.1 uncultured Cetobacterium sp.
TAGCTACAATAGGAATTGTAATAATAGCTAAAACTTCTCTAAAAATATTACTTAAGAAAGCTATACTTCCAAGTTCAGCACTTATTTTTGAAAGTTCAATAGCAGAAAGGGAATACCATCCAAGTCCAGAAGCCACAGCAAGAGCTTGACCAAGAGAAATAGGAATTAAAAGTGTTGCCATAGCCCCCCCAACTAAAGAACCTATAATTGTTGCAATGGGAAGAATCCAAATCTTTTTTCCATATGTTTTTAAATTTCTAAAAACAGATGAATTATCGCCTATATCAATTCCGACAAAAAATAGAAGTAAACATAATCCTAAATCAATAAAAAGACCAGAGTTTAAAGTTAAAAAATCAGATTTAAAGAAAACCCCCCAAACTACTCCTAAAAATATTGACAAAAAAATTCCAATCACGATTTATCACCTCTTTTTTTCATAAAAAATAGTTTTGTAATAAAAATGCTACCTAGAATACTACAAAGAGAGATAGTAAAAGCTTGTATTCCAATTCTTGGAAATTCACTAATAATATTATTATCTGATCCTATTTTATATCCCATAATTCCAAGTAAAAAAAATAAAGAAAAACATTGTAAAATAGCTGTTTTAGATTTTAAATATAATGGAATTATTTTATATTTGCTTAAAATAAACCCAAGAGAAATAATGAAAATGTACAATAAAATCCTAGTCATTATAATCAACCCTCCTAAAAAAAACTTATTTATAAGATATTACTTAAAAAATTTAGAAAAAGCAATAAAATTACTAAAACTAGATAAAAGTAAATCTAAAAAAGGTTATTTTTTTAGAGATATAGTGAAAAGGTTAAAAGTAATAAAAATATATCAAAATTTAAATTAAATTTTTTTTTTAATAAATAATTAAATTAAAATTAAGTTAAAATGAAAAATTATGAAAAAATAGCAGTAAAATAAAAATTAATAAAGAGATAAAAATAAACTTCAAAATGGTTTATTAATACAAAAAAATAAACATAAAAGTTTTAAGAATATAAAAATTAAAAAAATAAGAAAAATAAATTATGAAAAAATAGCACTGTTGACATAAAAAAAAACATATAGTATATAAGATATTAATATTAAAAATAGAGGAGGAAGAATAAATGACAAAAAGATTTGCACCAGAACCATACAAAATAAAAATGGTAGAAAATATGGCCATAATGACAAAGGAAGAAAGAGAAAAAGCCATAAAGAAAGCAGGATATAATACATTTTTATTAAGATCAGATGATTGCTATATTGATTTGTTAACAGATTCTGGAACTAATGCTATGAGTGATTCTCAGTGGGCTGGACTAATGAGAGGAGATGAAGCTTATGCAGGAAGTAGAAATTTCTATCATTTGGAAGAAACAGTACAAGAGTTATTTGGATTTAAATATGTTGTTCCAACACATCAAGGTAGAGGTGCAGAAAATATTCTTTCAACTCTTACAATAAAGCCAGGAGATTATGTTCCTGGGAATATGTATTTTACAACAACTAGATTTCATCAAGAAAGAAATGGTGCAACATTTAGAGATATAATTATTGATGAAGCACATGATTCACAAATCGATTTACCTTTTAAAGGAAATGTAGACTTAAAAAAGTTTCAAGCACTAATAGATGAAGTAGGAGCAGACAAAATACCATATGTATGTTTGGCTGTAACTGTTAATTTAGCTGGAGGACAACCAGTATCTATGAAAAATATAAGAGAAGTATCAGAATTAGCTCATAAGCATGGAATAAAGGTTATGTATGATGCAACTCGTTGTGTTGAAAATGCATATTTTATTAAAGATAGAGAAGAGGGATATGCAGATAAATCAATAAAAGAGATTGTAAAAGAGTTATTCTCTTATGGTGATGGTTGTACAATGAGTGGGAAAAAGGATTGTTTAACTAATATTGGTGGATTTTTATGTATGAATGACTATGAATTATATTTAAAAGCAACAGCTACTGTTGTTCAATTTGAAGGTATGCCAAGTTATGGAGGCCTTGCAGGAAGAGATATGGAAGCTATGGCCATTGGTTTAAAGGAAGCTGTAAATTATGAGTATATAAGTCATAGAGTAAACCAAATAAGATATTTAGGTGAAAAATTAGAAGCAGCAGGAGTTCCAATGGTTAAACCTTATGGGGGACATGCTATATTTTTAGATGCAAGATCTTTTTTATCTCATTTAGATCAGGAGGAATTTCCAGCTCAAGCTTTAGCAGCAGCAATATATGAAAGTTCTGGAGTTAGAACAATGGAAAGAGGAATTATTTCAGCTGGAAGAGATATAAAAACAGGAAAAAATCATCATCCGAAATTAGAAACAGTTAGATTAACAATACCTAGAAGAGTATATACATATGCTCATTTAGATTATGTAGCTGAAGCAGTTATAGAGTTATACAAAAATAGAGATAAGATAAAAGGATTGACTTGGGAATATGAGCCAAGTTGTTTAAGGTTTTTTACAGGTAGATTTATACAAAAATAAATATATTACAAAAAAATATCCTAAAGTAAATTTTACTTTGGGATATTTTTATCTCTACATAATTTCCTAAAAACTTAAAAATAAGGAGGAAAATATGGGATTTTTTAATGGTATCTTAAATATATTAAAAACAATAGTAAGTTCGTTAAATAGCTTTCTATGGGGTGATGTAATAAATTTAAATTTTGGTGAGATGAAAATAGGATTAAGTATTTTAGTACTTATGCTTATTCCAACAGGAGTATATTATTCAGTAAAAACAAGGATGTTATCATTTAGATTGTTTCCACAAATGATAAAAATCATTTTAAAAAATAAAGTTTCAGAGGATAAAGAAGCAATAT
Source organism: uncultured Cetobacterium sp. (assembly GCF_947039425.1). Lineage (GTDB taxonomy): Bacteria > Fusobacteriota > Fusobacteriia > Fusobacteriales > Fusobacteriaceae > Cetobacterium_A. Next base: position 2,852 of record NZ_CAMQYW010000029.1, read on the forward strand.
CAGGATTACAAGCATTATTTATAGCAACAGCTTCAAGAGTTGGAATGGGAAATTTAGCAGGAGTTGTAGCAGCTGTATCTTTTGGAGGGCCAGGTGCAATATTTTGGATGTGGATAGCAGCAATAATAGGTTCTAATACAGCTTTTATTGAAAGTACATTGGCACAAATATATAAAGAAAAAGATCCGTTATATGGTGGGTGGAGAGGTGGACCAGCATATTTCATGGATAGAATGAGAATAGTAGTTAAAATAAATGAAAATGATGTATTTAGTGATGAATTCAATGAAACTAAAGATTTAATAGGAGAAAAAAAGAAAGTATATAAAAGAACATCAACATTTAAAATATGTGGATTACTCTTTGCAATATCAGGATTAATAACTTGGGTAGGTATAACTCAAATAGTTTCAAATTCTGTATCAGAATCTTTTAAAAATGCTTTTGGGTTAAATCCATTATATACATCAATAGGAATGACAGTTTTAGGGACTATTGTATTATTTGGAAGAGGAAATAAAGATAAAATAGTGGATGTTTTAAATAGGATAGTTCCTATTATGGCAATTTTATATTTTACATTAACACTATTTATATTAATTAAAAATATAGGAGTAGTTCCAGAGATGTTCAGAGAGATATTTGAACAAGCTTTTGGAACAAAACAAATGGCGGCTGGAGGATTTGGAGCAGTATTAATGCAAGGGGTAAAAAGAGGTCTTTTTTCAAATGAAGCAGGAAGTGGATCAGCACCTTGTGCAGCGGCAGCAGCAGATGTAAATCATCCAGCAGAGCAAGGCTTAATACAAGCTTTAGGAGTATTTATAGATACACTTGTTGTATGTAGCTGTACAGCATTTGTAATGTTATTAGCACCTAGTGGAGTGAGAGAAGGAAAGGTTGGAATGGATTTGTTGCAAAGCTGTATGGATTATCATATAGGTAGTTTTGGAACTCCTTTAGTAGCAATAATTTTATTTTTGGGAATATTATTTTATGCGAGATCAAATGTAGCATATATATTTGGAGATAAAATAGTAGCGCAAAATGCCTATAAAATTTTTGCTTTAATGATGTTATTTGTTGGAGGAATGGCTCAATATCTATTCGTATGGGAACTTGGAGATTTAGGAGTTGCCTTAATGACTGTATTCAATTTGACAGCAATTTTACCAATGTCTACAATAGCGTTAACATCATTAAAAGATTATGAAACTAAAATAAAGTAATCAAAATCCCAAAGCATTGTCTTTGGGATTTTTTAATTGTAAAAAAGCATAAAATTTGATACTCTATAATAAAAGATATTAATATCTGAGGGGGATATTTATGTTTTTATCACCAGGAGAAAAATTATTAAAATATAGAAAAAAATATGGAATAACTCAAGATGAGTTAGCTAAGGGAAAAGTCTCAAAAACATTTATAAGTATGGTTGAAAAAAATAAAAAACCATTAAATAAAAAAATTGGTAAATTAATTTATGAAAATTTGAAGGATATTTTATTTTTTAAAAAAATAGAAATCGAGTTGAATTTTGAAAATTTTTTAATGGGTGTAGATGAACAGATAAAATTATTTTTTAAAGAGATTAGAGAAAAAGAGGATGAATTTTTAAAATTAGATCAATTTACTCTTGAAGATATTATTTTGAAATTGAAAAAAGATACTCAAGTAAAAAAAATTAAGCAAGTAATTGAGGTTTATAAAAAAAATAATAGGACAGAAGATTGTAAAGTATGGTATACTAAGTTCTTTCAAAGAATTATTTTTATAAAAGGTTATGAAGAGGAATTTTTAGAATTTTTAAATTTAGGATTAGAATTAAAAGACTATAAAGTTGCATATATATTTTTAAATAAATACAAAGATGAAATTAAAATTTTAAAAGATTCAAGACAAATAGATGAAGTAAAATATATTTATTTTTTAATACTACTCAATTTAAATAAAGAGATTGAAATTTTAGAAAATGTTAAAAATTTTATAATAAAAGATAAAAAAATTAATATAAAGTTATTTGAAGTTTTAGGAAAAGCACATGTTAAATTAGGACAATATGATGAAGCTATAAAAATGTATAATTTATTTTATAAAAAAGTAAATAATATAACTGAAAAAATAGAAATAATAATAAATCAAATTGAATTATATATAAAAAAGAAAGAGATTAATGAAATAAAAAATAGTTACTTTAAATTAAAAAAAATTCAAGAAAAAATTATTCATAAATCAGAAAAAAATAGGTTTGAATTACTTTATGAGTTGGGAAGAACAGCTGAAATTTTAGAAAGAAAAAATGAAAGCAAAAATTATTATATAGAGGCATTAATTGTAGGAAAAGGAGTTGAAGTTCCTATTGAAAAAGTTATGCTTATAATTTTGAGTTTATTTAAGAATTTTGAAAAAAATGATTATTACTCTTTCTTAAGTATTGAGAAAGAGTATTTTAGAATTTTAGAAAAATATAAAGATTACAGAGCAGCATTAAAACTCATAGAGTATTATTATAAAAATCATCCAAAAAGGTTGGATGAAAAATTTAGTATTATAAATAACTATTTGGAGTAAAATAGTAAGGAGAACGTAAAATGATAAAAATCGGAAAAAGACAATCAATGAAAATTAATAACTTTAGTAGTAAAGGTTTATATTTAGATGCAGGAACAGGAGAGACTCAAGATAATATACTTTTACCTAATAATGAGATAGAGGGAAGAGAGTTACAACCTGGTGATGATTTAGATGTAATGATATATAGAGATTCAGAAGATAGACTTATTGCAACTTTAAGAAAAACACACTTAACAGTTGGAACAATAGGAAAATTAGTTGTAACAGATGTAAATGAAAAGTTAGGAGCCTTTTTAGATTGGGGATTAAAAAAGGAGTTATTACTACCTTATGCTCAAATGGAAGGAAAAGTTAGAACAGGTGATGAAGTTTTAGTTGGACTTTATGAGGATAGTAGAGGAAGATTATCAACTACAATGAAGATTTATAGTTTCTTAATGCCAAATAAAGATTACCAAAAAAATGACTCTGTAGAAGGAACAGTATATAGAATAAATCCTGAGATTGGAGTATTTGTTGCTGTAGATGATAGATACTTTGGATTAATTCCATCAAGTGAGTGTTTTAGAGATTTTGAAGTTGGAGAAAAAATAAGTGCAAGAGTAATTAGAGTTAGAGAAGATGGAAAATTAGACTTAGCTTTAAGAGATTTAGCATTTATGCAAATGGATAAAGATGGACAAGTTATTGTTGCAAAAATGAAAGTGTTAAAAACTTATTTTAGATTTAATGATAGTAGTTCACCTGAAACTATAAAAGAGTACTTTGGAATTAGTAAAAAAGCTTTTAAAAGAGCTATGGGTAGATTATTAAAAGAGGAAATTATAGAGAAAACAGAAGAGGGTTACTTCAAATTAAAATAAAAGGAGAAAAGGTTGGAAGGGAAAATTATACAATCAGTTCAAAGAGCAATAGATATAATGAATACTTTTAATGAAGAGGTACATGAGTTATCTTTAAAAGAGATTAGTGAAAAGTTAAATCTTAGTAAAAGTACAGTTCATGGTTTAATATCAACACTGTTAAAAAATTCATATTTAGAGCAAAATGTAAAAAATAGTAAATATTCCTTAGGCCCTGCTTTTATAGAAAAAAGTTTTATTGTAAATGAAGATGTATTATTAAAAAATGTAGGGCATAAATATTTAGCTGAAATATCAGAAGAGTTTTCAGTTACTATAAATTTATTCATATATAAAAGTGAACATCTAAATTTAATTGATAGAATACAGTCAAATTCGATGTATTATTCAATAACAACATCAGTAACAAAGATACCTTTAAACGCTTCTGCATCAGGGAAGTTAGCTTTGGCATATTCAAAAGATATAAATATTGATAAGATTTTTGATAAAAATTTATTATATAAATATACAAATAGCACAATAATTGAGAGAGAAACCTTAATAGATGAAATTTATGAAATTAGAAAAAATGGATACTCTTTAGAGAAATCTGAGGTAGAATTGGGAATTTATTGTATATCAGTTCCTATATTTAAGATAAATAATGAATTTATTGGGACAGTTTCAATTATGGCTACAGGTGAGAAGTTAATGTCATTGTTACCAGACTTAGCAATTAGAATGGTTTTAGTAGGAAAAAAAATATCATATGAATTAGGTGCACGAGAGGAAGAGTAAAATCTTCCTCTTTTTTATTTTAAAAAAGTTGACAAAAGTATAAAAATAGTATATTGTTTATATAATAATTTTAAATTAAAGAACGACGTTCTACAATATCGAACGTTCGAGGGGGATTTATGAGGAATATGCTTGAAATATTTGGTGAATTTTGCTTTACTGATGAAAAATTAAAAAGTAGAATACCAGATTCTTATTATAAAGAGTTTGAAAAGGTTCAACAGGGTGAAAAAACTTTATCAATTCAATTAGCTGATTCAATAGCTAATGCAGTTAAAAATTGGGCATCAGAAAATGGAGCAACACACTTTACCCATTGGTTCCAACCATTAACAGAACTAACAGCAGAAAAGCATGACTCATTTATCTCGTTATCATCTGATGGAAGTTGTTTATCACAATTTTCTGGAAAAGAATTAGTAAAAGGAGAAGCAGATACTTCATCTTTCCCAAATGGAGGAGTTAGATCAACATTTGAAGCAAGAGGGTATACAGTTTGGGATTGTAAATCTCCAATGTTTTTAAGAGGAGAGGGACTATCTAAATCTCTATATATTCCTACTGCTTTTATAGGATATAATCAAATGGCACTTGATAAGAAAGTTCCACTTTTAAGATCAATTGATTTTATAACAGAGCAAGCATTAAGAATAAAAAAAATAATAGATCCACAAACACAAGCTAAATCAATAAATAATACTTTAGGACTAGAACAGGAGTATTTTTTAATAAAGAAAGAGTATTGGGAAAAACGTCAAGATTTAATGCTAGGAGGGAGAACAATATTTGGATCTTTACCTCCAAAAGGTCAGGAGATGAATGATCATTATTTTGGAAGTATTAAAGAAAAAGTAGAAAAGGTTATGAATGAAATAGATACAGAGCTGTGGAAAATAGGGATAATGGCTAAAACAAAGCATAACGAAGTGGCTCCAAATCAGTTTGAATTAGCTTTAATGTTTACAACAGCAAATGTTGCTGTGGATCAAAACCAATTAACTATGGATGTAATTAAAAAAGTAGCAGATAGACATAATTTATGTGCTCTATTACATGAAAAACCATTTAAAGGTGTAAATGGTTCTGGAAAACATTGTAACTGGTCTTTATCAACAGATACAGGGGAGAATCTTTTAGATCCATCATCGTTATCGGAGAATAATTTACAGTTCTTACTATTTTTAACAGCGATATTAGAGGGGATAGATAGATATTCAAATGTATTAAGAGCATCTTGTGCCACTCCAGGAAATGATCATAGATTAGGTGGACATGAAGCTCCACCAGCTATAATATCTGTTTTTATAGGTGAAGAGTTGGAAGATATTTTAAAAAATATAGAAAATATTGTTGGAATAAAAGAAAAACCAGAAAATATGAAGTTTGGAGTTAAGAATTTTACTAAAATTCCTAAGGATATGTCTGATAGAAATAGAACATCTCCATTTGCTTTTACAGGAAATAAGTTTGAGTTTAGAATGCCTGGATCAAGTGCATCAGCTTCTACACCTACTTTTATTATAAATGCTATTGTAGGAACAGTTTTAAAAGAATATTCAGACATTTTAGAAGGGTTATCTCAAGATCAATTAATAAAAGGGATAACAGAGCTAGTTAAGAATAGATACGAGAAGCATAAAAGAATAATATTTAATGGGAATGGATATGATGCTTCTTGGAAAATTGAAGCTGAAAAAAGAGGATTAAAAAACCTCAAGAATACAATGGAAGGAATAAAAGAGTATAAAGATCAAAATATAATAGATTTATTTAATAATGCAGGAATACTAAATCCAGATGAAGTGGAAGCTAGATATTTGGTGTATTGTGAGCGTTATATAAAGCAAGTGAACATTGAGGGTAGCTTAATGGTTAGAATGGCTAGAAATGAGATATACCCAGCAATAATGGAGTATGGTGCAAAAATATCTAAGAGTATAAAATCAATTTCTGACGTATTAGGAAGTGATGAATACTTAGAGGCAGATAAAGCACATCTAATAAAATTATTAGCAGGAAAAAACAGATTAAAAGATAATCTTTCAATTTTAGAGTCTCAATTGGAAGTAGGAACGAAAATAAATGATTTATATGAAAAGGTTATATTTTTAAATAAAGAGATAAATCCAATATTAGAAGATATGAGAAAAGTAATAGATAGTTTAGAACATCAAGTTGAAAAGAAAACTTGGCCAGTTCCAACATATGAGGATATGTTATTTAGATTATAGAAATAGAAAAGCGTAACTCGAAAGTTACGCTTTTCTATTTGTTTTTATGTTTATTTTTAAGAACAAATTTAATTGCTTCCATTCCAGCAATAGTACCGTCAGAAGTTGCAGTAGTTACTTGTCTAACAACTTTAGATCTAATATCTCCAGCAGCAAAAACACCAGGAATAGAAGTTTGCATATATTCATTAGTTAGAATATATCCATGCTCATCTAAAGAAGCAACTTCACCGTATAGCTCAGATAAAGATTTTGTACCTAAATATAGGAAGGCAAATTGAGATTTAAACATTTTTATTTCATCATCATGTTTAATATAAATCTCTTCCATATACTCTTCACCTTTAATCTCTATTAGTTCACAAGAATAGAAGATTTTAACTTTTTCATTTTCTATAAGAGTTTGATAAAGATCTGGATCACAGTGTAGTGATTTATCTGTAATAAATATATTTATTTCTTTAGAATATTTTGTTAAGAAAAGAGCTTCTTCAGCAACCTCTTCCCCTTTACCAACTAAAGAGACACTCATATTTCTAGTGAAAGCTCCATCACATGTTGCACAATATGAAACCCCCTTACCTAGATATTCAGTTTCACCAGTAATTTTCTTACCACTATTTTTAGACCATCCTGTTGCAATAATAACACTTTGACCTTGGAAATTATCAACATCTGTTTTAACTATTTTATTTTCAGAGAAAAGATCAAAACCTAAAAATGTAGCTTCAATAAAAGAAACATTAAATTTTAGAGTTTGTTTTTTCATTATATTATAAACATCATGTCCAGTTGGACTACCTGGAATTCCAGGATAATTTTCAACTTTATGGGCCATTAATAAGCTACCAACATTAGGTTTTTCAATAACTAAAACATTTAAATTGGCTCTTCCAGCATATAAAGCAGATGTAAGACCTGCAGGGCCTCCTCCAATAATAATTAAGTCATAAACAGTATTTTTCATAAGTGCTCCTTTAAATCATTCGTTGAGATTTTAATACCATTTTCTCCTCTCCAATTGTTGTTGGATCAGTATGACCACTATAAACAATTGTATCTTCTGGATAGTTTTCACAGATTTTTTTAAGACTTTGTTGAAGTTGTGATAAGCTTCCAGTTGGAAGATCGTATCTTCCATAACTTCTTCTAAATAAAGTGTCACCAGAAATCATTATTCTAGCTTCTTTATTATAGAAGCATTTTGATCCAATTGTGTGACCAGGGGTATTAATGACGTCAAAACCAAAAATAGAATCTCCTTCTTTTAAAAGAGTGTAATTACCTGTATATTTAAAATCAAATCCATGAATACCCTTAGAAAGACTGTATTCTGAATTTGTTAAGAATTCTTCATCCTCTTCACCAATATAAACTTTAACATTTGGAAAAAGTTTAACTGCTTCATTAATTCCACCAATATGATCTCCATGACCATGAGTTAGAATAATATTTTTTAAAACTAAATTATGCTCAGTTAAAAAAGTTTGTATTTTTTGTATCTTTGGGTCTCCGCAATCAAAAAGAGTTGCTTCGTTATTTTCATTCCAAACTAAATAACTGTTAGTTTGATAAAGTCCCAAAGGAAAAGCTTTAATCTTCATGAAAACCTCCGTAGAATTTTTATTTATATTATACACCATTTTTATGTAATTTTCTATTAAAAAAAGTTGATTATATGGGAGTTTTATGGCTATAATAAGTGAAAAAAAGGGGGAGTTTATGGAAAAATTAAATTTTTTAAGTTATGTTTTATCATTTTTTTGGGGAACACTATCATTTTTTTCACCTTGTATAATACCGTTAATACCAATATATATAAGTTATTTAGCTGGTGGAAGTGAAAAAAATGAAAAAGGGGAATTAAGATACAATAAGAAAAATATTTTAATAAATACAACACTTTTTTCTTTTGGAATATGTAGTGCTTTTTTTATTTTAGGATTATCCTTTACTTTTATAGGAGATTTTTTCTTTGAAAATAAAGATGTTTTTTCTAAAATAGGTGGAATTATTATAATTTTACTAGGTTTATTTCAGTTGGGAGTGATAAAAAATTCATTTTTAGAAAGAGAAAAAAGAATCAATATTGTTGCTAAAAAAATGAATCCATTAATAGCTTTTTTAACAGGTTTTACCTTTAGTTTTGCATGGACTCCATGTGTTGGTCCTATGTTGACGTCAATTTTGATAATGGCTTCATCAATAGAGGAAAAAGCAGTGGGAAATTTATTAATATTTATTTATTCACTAGGGTTTACTATTCCATTTATATTACTTGGAATATTTACAACAACAATTTTAAATTTCATAAAAAGAAAACAGAATATTTTAAAATATACAGTAAAAATAGGTGGATTTTTATTAATAATAATGGGAGTTTTAACTTTTTCTGGAAAAATGTTAGATTTTACAAAATACTTAGGAACAGATAATGGAAGGAATATATCTTTAAATTTAGAACAAGATGAAAATAAAAATACAAATATAAATAAAGATGAATTATTAGATCAATATGGAGATGTTCAAAATTTAGAAATGTATCATGGGAAGGTAGTTTTTTTAAATTTCTGGGCGAGCTGGTGTCCACCGTGTAAAGAGGAGATGCCATATATTGAAGAGTTATATAAGGAGTATGGAAAGAATAAGAAAGATGTTATTTTTTTAGGAGTTGTAAATCCATCTTCTGAAGAAAATCCTTATGGGCAAGATAAAAGTAAGGAAACTATAATTAAATTTATAAGAAAAAATAAATATACTTTTCCAACAGCTTTTGATGAAACGGGAGAGATTCTTGATATGTTTAGAATTACAGCTTTTCCAACAACTTTTATAATAGGAAAAGATGGAGAAATAAAGCAATATGTTCCAGGAGCAATATCAAAGGATACAATGAAACTTTTAATAGATTCAGAAAAATAAAAGAAAAAAGTTGTTTTATAGAATAATCTCATATGGAATAAAATTGGAGGTTGGATTATGAAAAAAGTTGTATTTATTTTTAGTTTTTTAGTTTTTTCTTTAGGTTTTGCTAGTTCAGTTGAAGATGCAATAGAAGATAGTTTAATATTAAAATATCCATCAATAAGTGATGGAAAAACATCAATAAAAGTTCATGAATATGATGTGGATATTGATCATCATAAAATAGAACTGAAAATAGAAGTGAAGGGAGATGAAACAAAAGAAAAATTTGAAAAATTAGATCAAGATAAATTAGAAATATATTTTACTCAAATGATAAAATATATTCAAAAAGAATCTAAAAAATCTCTACCAGTAGAATTAGAAGTGGAACTAGATAGAGATTTTCATCCTGATATAGATTTATATAAAAATACATTTATATATTAATAAGTAAAAAATCGCTAAAACACGTGTTTTAGCGATTTTCACTTTATTTACGAACAAGACCTATTCCATCACCAAAAGGCATTAGAACAAAGTTATGATTCTCATATAAATAATTAATAAATTCATCAAGTCTTCTAACTATAGTTTTAAATCTCTTAGGATACTCTTTATAAAGATATCCTCTAAACATAATATTATCAATGAAAATAAGACCATTATCATTAAGTCTTTCTATAGAGTCTTTAAAAAACTCCATATAATGACCTTTAGAAGCATCAATAAAAATAAAATCAAAAGTTTGATCTAATTTTTTTATTTCAACAGTACCATCACCTAATATAACATTTACTGTATCAAGTAAATCACCTTTTTTAAAATTGTCTAAAGCTTGATTATATCTAACTTCATCAATTTCAATTGTAGTTAATTTACCACCATTTTTTTTAGCTATTCTTCCCATAATAGTACCAGAGTAACCAATAGCAGTTCCAATTTCTAGAATGTCTTTAAAATTATGACTATCAACTAAAAATTTTAAATATTCAGCAACTTCTTTAGTAACAAGA
>NZ_CAMQYW010000030.1 GCF_947039425.1 uncultured Cetobacterium sp.
AGAGATTCCAAGTCCATTAAATCCACCATCTGGTTGTGCCTTTAGAACTAGATGTCCTATAAGTAAAGATATTTGTGCTAAAGAAACTCCTAAATTAATAAATTTACAAGATGATTATGCTTGTGCTTGCCATTTTGTAAAATAAAATTTAAAAAAACCTCGTATTATCGTCCTAATACGATGTTTTTTTGTTGGTTATATTTGACATTTTCCTACTTTTTAACTTGTTCCACTAAAATACCCATATATTACGAGATTTTTATTTTGTAAATACGAGAAAAATTTAATTTCATTTAAGCTTCAAATCTAAAGCTTTCATTTGTAGAAATTTACACTAGTAGGTCTTACCTAACCATTTATACGTGAATCTTTTCATTTACCCTTATATTTAAAATAAGAGAGTAGATTTAGACCATATAAAAAAAGAGTCGTAGTTTTAAGGAGATATTAAAGTTGATATTCTAAAGATTTGAAAGAATAGTTTTGGACAAGTGCTTAATAACACTTTTTTGTGATGAAAAAAATATAAATAGAATTTTAATTCATAGAAAAAAGAACTCAAATTTCTAGAATAGATTTTTGAGTTCTAATTAATTTTTTTGAGCTGATGGAGGTGGATACAAAGCCTTTAAGGATTGGGAACCACCGAATTAGAAGTCTAAATCGTAAGTTTTTTTTGTTATAAAGCTATAATTTTCTTTATTTACTTTGACAACACTCTGATTATCTTTGAAATAAGATAATTAAAAAATGAAAATATATTTTGAAATCGTTCGCCAATAGAATGGAAGTTTAATAGTCCTCCTTTGAGAAAAACAAGCATAATTATCATAGGGATAATAATAAATGCTAATCCAGCATATAATAAAATATTTGTTGAGAAGTTAGTATTTAATATTGCTTTGTCTGGAGTATTAGGATAAATTCTGAGTTCTACCTTTTGTCCAATGAAAAATGTAGATTTCCCATTAATATTTGTATTTATAGCATGCCCTATTTGATATGAATTTTCTTTATAAATATATTCAAATATAGGTGAATAATATATTCTTTTGTATGAATGTCCATTTGAAGTCCCTTTAGATATATTTTCTTTTATTTCAATAACTGTTCCCAAAATAATTTCATAAATACTTTTTTTATCTGAAAAATATTTTTTTATTAGAAATAGACCAATTAAAAAAAATATCAAAAAAAATAATTGAGGAATTAATACTGCTGCTAATGTTATAGGGATAACTGTTTTAAATAAAAATTTCATTTTTCCTCCATTTTAATAACATGTATAGATATAATCTATTAAAAAAATATAGATTATATATGAAATAATAACTATTAATACTCCTAAAAAAGGATTTAATCTTCTTTTTTTATTTTCAATTTTGTTTTTTATTTTTAAAAAATAAAGATAATTTCCTAATATTCCTAATGTTGTTGAGATTATCATTCCAAAAAAATATTGTGGGAGAGTTATATTAAAATACAATACTAAGATATCAATTAATATAAAAATTCCTAAAAAAATAAAATATTCTAAAATTAATCCTCTATATCCTAACCAAAATAACCCACCTAAAAATGCTCCTCCATTAAATTGATTTTTTTTATTCAAAAATGCTTGAAGATAGAAACTTTTCCCATTTCCAATAATTTCTTTAAATTTATCAACATTTAAAATAATATACTCTTTATCAACATCTTTTATAAAGGTTTTGTTACTCTCTTCATATGAAAAATATATATTAAAATTTTCTTTATCCATTTTTTTATTTTTTCTAAAAATAAGAAAAAATATAAGTACTCCTAAGCAGCTCAAAATTAATAAAACATATAAAAATATTATTCCTTCCATCATTCCTCCGATCTCGTATAATGAAGATTTATAAATCTTCATCTTGCTGTAGATTATTTTGTTCAACTAGAATATTTCATAATATCTATACTCTGTGTATATATTTATCTATTAAGATCTTATCTAAATGAATATCTAAGTTACTTAAAATTAAAAAAATTAAAATCATAGCCCTTAATTTTGTATCTTAATTTTTTATAGTAAAATAATAGATAAATATTTTTTGTTATTTCTCACTTCTATTTTGTAACATAAACATCCCAATTCCAATTGCTCCTAAGTCATAAATATGAGGGTTAATGGTAATAAAATATGTTATTATACTTAATAAAAATATATATTTCTCCTTAATTATGTTTAGATTTAATGGCATCAATGCCATCCTTAAGTATTTTATCTTTAATTAATCTATCATTTTTTAAAATTCCATTAATATATACTTTTTCTTCTATTAACTCTCCTATGTTATTAAATTTTCTAGTAACTGCATCTAATTTGTCATTGTTTGCATTTATTTCAATTTTCAATTGTTCATTTTCATAAAATTCTTTATAAATTCCATTTATTCTACCATTTTCAAAATTTCCTTCATATTTTAGTTTTCCATTCTTATAAAATTCTTTAACTAACCCTTCTATTTCCCCATTTTTAAAATTTATTTCTGATATTAATTTCCCATCAGGATTGTATTCTCTTTCAAATCCATTTTTTTTTCCATTTTTATAAATTTGGTCTTTTTTTAAGTTTCCATTTTCATAAAAATCTCGACTAATACCATCCAGTTTATTATTTACATAATTACTTTCAATTCTTAATTGTCCATTCTTATAAAATTCTTTAAATAACCCTTCCATTTTTTCATTTTTAAAATTTGTTTCTGATATTAATTTTCCATCAGAATTATATTCTCTTTCAAATCCGTTTCTTTTTCCATACACATAATTTGTTTCACTTGATAAGTTATTGTCTAAATAAAAATTTTTAATAATACCAGTATATGGCTTATCCCCTCCCACTTCATATATTTTTTCATTAACATTATTTGAATTTTCATCATATTCATATTCTATGCTTATATATTTTGTCAGAAGCATTTCATTATCTTCAACTATAAATTCTTTAATCAAATGTGAAGCTCCAGCTCTTGTTTGATTATGGGAACGTATATATTTATTTTTAAAATCAAACTCTAACGAAGTTCCTGTAAACGAACTGAGATAGAATTTGTTAATTTCTTTATCTCGTAGAATGTATAGACTTGATGTATTAGGACCTGCATAATAACTTTCAAATACTGAAAAATCTTCAATTCCATCAAAATTATAATCCCCTATCTCAAGTCCATGTAAGCCAATAAACTTAGCATCTAACTTTATTCGTTGCAAAAGGAATTTATTTTTTTTACTATAAATATTAATTCCTATAACTTTACTATCCTCTTTTTTTTTCTTTTTTAATACAAATTTAAAAAATTCATTTTTAGTACTAGCAGGAGCTAAAACTTCTAAATTTTCAAATTGATTTGTATCATAAGAATCAAATTTTAATTCCTTACTTAGTTTTATTTTAAATTTATTTTTTGAATTTTCCCATTCCCCGATTATTTTTGATTTTTTAATATTAAAATTTTTAAATGTCATTTTTTCTTTTTCATTTTTTAAAATAAGTATACCATTTTTTAATTTGGCATCAAAAGAAATTGGGATTCCGTATTTATTATAAGAATATACTCCTATTCCACTAACATCATTATTAATTCCGTCATTGTTTATTTCTAAATATACTTCTATTTTATTTCCATTAATTTCTCCAGAATATATATCGTATGAATATATTCCTAAAAATTTCAGAAAAAATATTAATAAGCTCATCAAAAATAATTTTTTATTCATTTTAAGTTTCTCCATTTCTAATATGTATTAAGATCTTCTAAAGGCTTTATTAAGAAATTAAAATTTAATATTCAAATAATAATTTTTTATTCAAAATATATTTTAAATATAATGATATTTTTATCATTATATTATATAATGTATTTTTTGATATAAATATAATGCTTTTTTTTATAACTCATAATAGTACACTATTATGAGTTGTTTATTTAAATCATATTTAGTTGACAATCTAGACTTGAGATATAAATCAAACTTTTAAATTATAGATTAGGATAATAGCTAGATTTACTAATTTCAATTTTACTTTTGATTTATATCTTCAAAAAGAAGATCCTCATAATTTTCTTTATTATAAATTTTTAATTTATTATTTTTTAAGTTTTCATTATTCTTGATTATATTTCCATTCTTATCATAATTTGTTAAACTTATATCTTTCCAAATCATATTTTCAAAAATTCTTTTGCTAATTGATTTTATTTTTTTATCTTTATAATTATAATATCTAGTTCTTATAGATTTATTATTTCCATTATATGTATCAACATATATAATATTGTTATCATGATAATGTTTAAATTCTCCAGTCATTATATTATTAATTATCATTCCTATTGTTTTTTCTTTTAATTTATTATGTGCATATCCTATATATTGTCCATTTCTAATATTATTTTTATCATAATTTATTGTTTCTATTATTAACCCATTTTGATATGTGTCTTCTCTATAACTTCCATTATTATTATACACTTTAACTTTCTGATAAATATTATCAATAGGTTGATATTCCTTTTTTATTTTTCCAGAGTTGTATTCAAAAATTATATTTTCATTTTTATTATATCCTGTGAATTTTTTAGGTATTTCTACTAGAGTTTCAATAGTAAACGGTTCGAATTTAATTAAATCATCTAATTTATCTATATCAAAACCTTCAACATATTTCCCACTATATTGGCACATATATTTTTCACCTGTATATATTCCTAATTTATAAAATCCCAAATATTTATTTAGTTTTTTATCTTTATCAAATATATATTGAGTTGAATTTCCATTTAAAACTCCATTAATATAATTCTTAATAAAAAATTCTTCTGAATATATAACTTTTTCATAATTTTCTCCATTTCTTTCCATTTTATCATTGAAAGAATTGAGTTTATCTAAAATCCCATCTGCATAAATTAATTCTTTTAATATATTTTTATTTTCTCCATAAATTATATCTTTCTTTTTTAATCCACTCATATTTGAATCCATTGAATAAAATCGCTCTCTTATTAATTTTCCGTTTTTATATTCACTTAATACCATTTCCCAATTTGCTTTCTTTAGTATCCCACCAGTAAAATTTGAAGGACTTTCAGTATTATATAATATTTTTTCAGGATATTTGTTATTTGGAATTTCTAATTTTATAAAATCAGGAACACCGTTTATATAATTTATATTATATGGATTTTGATATTCTGATATACTATTTTTCCCAACTATAGTTCCATCTACAAATTCTATTTCTCTGTTATTTAAATTAGAGATTCCATTTAAAATATTATTTTTATATTTATAAATAAATGACTTGTCTCCTGATAATTTGAAAATTTCTCCATCTAACAATCCATTTTTATTAAAATTTTCTTCTAATAATAATTGTAAATTATTGTTAATTCTTTTTTTAGAAGTTATTATTCCTTTTATATATTTTGTATAGTCTGTATTCCCCCATGATGTTGATGTCGTATATCCAGATACTAATTTATCTGTTAAAATTGAATATGCCTTATTATTTTTTATATAAATATCATTTTCTAATTTAATTAAATTAATATTTGTTTCCTTATAATGATATGTGGTTCCCGCAATAATTATACCTATTATAATTATTAATAATTTTTTCATTTTTTCTCCTTTTTGAATACAAATTTTGATATATTATAACTTTAATTTAAAGATATAATATTCTGAAACTTTATAATATTTAATTTCAAAAAAAAAGGAAAAGATACAATCTATTCCTTTATTTGATCCATTATTAAAACATACTGTGAAATTAGTAGTTATATTCTTTCGATAATACTATTTTTTTTTATAATTTGCAATAAATAATTATTTAATACAAATATATCTATATTTTATCAATGGTTTAAATAGCAAAATTATGATTAATTGCATATGATCAAAACTTTTACTTGTTGAAGAGTTTATTAAAATAAAGTGCACTATTGTGAGATATTTATGAAATATAGAACTTTAATTATAAATTATATTGATTTATAGTATCTTTTAAACTTTTTAAACTTCTATTATATTTTTTTGCATGATATTCTAAATTATTTTTATTAATTTTCAACTCTTCAAGTTCTTCTTGCCAATATTGTTTTGAATATCTATTGCTTTTTAAGTAGCAAGCAATCATAGCTCTATACCTATCATTTAATTGAGCTCTAGAGACATTTAAATGGTTAGCTAACCATTTCCTTTTATTTAAATCAGGATAATATTTTAATATTAATTTTAAATTCGTTTCAGAATAAGAATAAAAGCATTCATTTATTTCTGGTTTTTCTATCATTCTATTATTAAATAAATTTATATAATATTTTCCATTTAAAACATTATTTATTATAATTCTATTTAAATTTATATCAATAATTAGTTTATTGTTACAAATGAAAATATTAGTTGCTTTTTTTAATAATTCTATAATTTTATTGTTATCAATACTTTCCATAATTAAAAACTCCTATTTTTAAATTAAAAAATTTAATATATTTTGAAGATTAAAAAGGTACTAAGGAAATCTTTAATATGTGATATCCATTCTTTATTATTTATTTTGATATTCTGTGATAGTTTTTACAAGAATATTCCAATTTATTTTATTCTTTTTAAGAGAATTAGTCATAATAATATGATTTTTTTGAAATCTAAACATATCATTTGAAAAATAATTAGAATTTTGTAAAAATGAAAAATTTAATTTTTTATAAATATATTCAAATTTATTTATAGATACTCTTAATGAAATATTATGTTTATCTGCTATTTCACATATTTTTCTTAAAACTTCTTCTAAAAATTTATCTATTTCAGGGTTAATTTGAATTTTTTTTATATAGATTATTTTTATATTTTTTGTTGTTTTCAATTGATAATCAGGCTTAATAGAAATATAAGTTTTCTTTATTTTTATTTTTTTTAAATCTTTTAAAAATTCTAAGAAATAATTTGGAAAAAAACTATCACAATAATCAATAACTATTAATTTATTTTCCATAGTTTCTCCTCATATAATGAAGATATATTAATCTTCATCAATTTATTTGTTTTTACTATAGTGCTGTGGATTGTTACTTCCCAGGAATATCTTAATATACTAGCTCCAGTTAAATTACTAACCTAGAATTAGAACCTACTTTTAGTTCAGACCACAGGTACTTCAGTTCTGCTTATCTTAGATGCATAATCATGCAAGCTGTGCTCTTAGTTACAATTAATAATATATCTAAGAAGCTACTCAGAGTAATTTTTCATTAATATAAATTTTATTCCGCGGAAGTAAAAATTTCAAGGATTTTATTTCTCAAAAGTCATCTCCTAAAAACACGCCCATATTTTTTTAAAAAATATTTAAGAAAATAAAATTATATACTTGACTTCATATAGTTAGTCTTAATAAAACTAGGTTAGTTAGTTTCCTCTGATGTATCGTCTATTTCTTTTTCATCATTTTTAATATTTTCATCATTTATTTCTTGTTTTAAAATAAGTTTTTTATTTTCACTTTTATTATTTTTTAATTTTAATAAAAGTTCTTCTGCTGAAAGAGTATCAATATTTTCTGATGATTTTTTTTCATTTTCATTTATTTCTATATTTTCTTCTTCTGTTTTTTCAATTTGATTTTCTTTATTTAAATCGAGAGCGGTTTTATCATTATCTATTCCATAAACTAAACCAGATATACATAAAACTCCAATTATCATTGTTTTTGATAGTATTTTTTTCATTTTTTTCTCCCTTTATAATTTTTTTATTCAACTTCCGGAGTTGAGATAGGTTCATTTTTAATTTCTTTACCTTGTTCTTCGATTTTATTTTTTTCTACTTCATTTTTCTCAAATTGTGAATCTTCAGATTTAATACCTTCTGAATTTAAGCTATTCATTGAAGCGATTTCACTCTCTTGTTTTTCTAATTGACTATTTTTAGTTAAAATTGTATCTTCAGTATGCCCACATGCAAGTAATGACACTCCAAGCAATCCAATTGTAATAACTTTTAAAATATTTGTTTTCATAATTACCTCCTTTAATTCCTTTGGTAAAATAATTATAGTTTATTAATTTCGTGTTTATATCTTCATATTTAAATAAAATACTCGAATAGTGCATTTTTTTGAAAAGTAAAATAAAAATGAATCTCTCTTTTTAAAATTTGTAAAATTACTAAACAAAACTATAACTAAAGGAGATATCCGACCATGATTGCAAAGCATTCTAAAGAAATAATCAACTATTTATCTAAATTTTTCAAAACCTCAAACTGGTGTTAATGATAGACAACTGAAAAT
Source organism: uncultured Cetobacterium sp. (assembly GCF_947039425.1). GTDB lineage: Bacteria > Fusobacteriota > Fusobacteriia > Fusobacteriales > Fusobacteriaceae > Cetobacterium_A. The sequence goes on from NZ_CAMQYW010000030.1 coordinate 8,327, forward strand.
GCCAAAAAAATAACAAAAAGCTCTTGCCATTTACAATTAAATATAAAAAGGCAAGATTTTTTTAAAAATCTTGCCTTTTCTATATTATTATTTTGATAAATGAATTAGTTACTTTTTATAAAATCAAAGAAATCTTTTTCTTTTAGAGGCCTGCTGAATAGATATCCTTGTCCATAATTAATATCAATTTTCTTTAAAAAATCTAGTTGTTTTTTTGTTTCTATTCCTTCAGATACAATTTTTAATTTTAATTTTTTTACTAAAGTAGCTAAATTTGAGTAGACTATTTTTGCTTTTTCTTCATTAGTTTCAAGAGAATCTAATAATGATTTGTCAAACTTAATTATATCTATTGGTAAAATAGGTAAAAGCTTAGCTGTTGAATGCCCTGCTGTAAAATCATCTAAAGATATTTGAATAGAAAAATCAATTAATTTACTAAGTTTTAATAAAATATTTTTAATATCTTCAACTAAAATAGTTTCTGTAATCTCTATTTCAATGTATTTCCCAGAGACACCTTCTCTTTCTAATATTTTTGTTATAGTATCTATAAGATCATCTCTTAAAAATGTTTTAACAGATAAGTTAAAAGAGATCCTAAATCCATCATTAATCATTTTTAAATTAATAAGTTTTTTTATATATTTAATAGATTCTGCAGCTATTTTATAATCTATTTTATGAATTAAATTAAAATTTTCTGCAATAGGAATAAGTTCATCCGGATAGATATCTTTAAGTTCCTCAGAATAACATCTAGCAAGAGCTTCAGCTCCTATTATAGCTCCAGAAGATATTTTGATTTTAGGTTGATAAACTGCATATAGCTCCTTTAAATCATTTTCTAATAATTCTAATATTTTTAATTCTCTTTCTTTCTTTTTTATAAATAAATCATCTGCTAAAACAACGGAAATATCTTTGTTTTTTTTAGCTTCTAATAAAGCCATATCTGCGTACCTAAAAGAAGTATGAATATTATCTTTTATTTCTTTTTTATATAAACCGGTACTAAATGTTACATTATATTTTGCGAATAAGATAGATTCTATCTCTATTTTATTTAGTTTTAGTTTGATACTACTATAGTTTTCTAAAAACAGACCATAAAACTCATCTCCAGAAATTCTAAAAATATAACTATCATCAAATTTCAATTTTAAAAACCTAGATAATTCTACAATTATTAAATCACCAAAATTATGACCATATTTATCATTTATTTCTTTAAAGTTATCAATATCAATAACAAATGAATATCCATAGATAATGTTGTTTTTTTGTTCACAAAAATTATTAAAAACACTTCTATTTGGCAGTTTACTTAGTGGATCTCTTAGTAATTCTTTTTTATGTTTTGATTCCATGATTAGTATAATAATAATAATTAAAAGTGTTACAAATAAAAATAGGGATAAAATTATTAATGAATTTTTTATCATTTTATTATTATTGTTCTTTATTAATTGTAAGTTATTTCTTTCAAAAGTAGATTTTTCAATTATAGAATTACTGTCAATTAAATAATATAAAGCTTTATTAAAAATATTTTTTAAAAGTATATTATTTTTATTAAAAGAAAAATTAACAGGAGCCTTTTCAAATAGAGTAACATTATACTTTGAGGGATCAAAGTCATTTTTTATTATCAATATATTATCGACTTTTCTTGAATTAAGAGCATCTATTAAATCAGGATATGTATTATATATTTTTATATCTTTACTTATATCGTATTTTTGAACAAGTACTTTTTCGATACTATTGCTTAGAACTCCAATTGTTTTATTTTTATTTTTATTTTTTAGATGCACTAAATAAACACCAATATCATAAAATTTATTAGAAAATATCTTTTTTTTATCTTTTTCTAATGTTTTAGAAGAAATGGTGATATCAGAATTATTAGTAGTAGTAGTTACATCTTGTATTTTAATATTTAGTAATTCTTCTAATAGATTTAATATATTTGGTGCAATGCCTTTATATATATTTACATTTTTGTCGTAATATAATACTAAAGAATTTGTATTATTTCTATAAGAAATATTTAATTTTTTTAAAGAAGATAAATATTTTTTTTCGGTTATTGTTAAGGAAGAATAAAAATTATTTAATATCAATTTTTTATTAGATTTTTTAAGTTTTTCAGCAATTATATATCTATATCTTTCATCTAAAGCCTTATTTAAAATTGGAACTAAATCAGAATACTTTTGATTAATGGCTATTGCTACTCCTGAAGTATATCCAATTCTAATTCTATTTATAGGAGCGTACATAGCAGGATTTGGAGTTAGAATTAATTTGTTTTTATAGTCATTAATATTTATAACCTCTATTAAATTAGCTTTTAAATCATTTCTGTTTAATAACGATTCTAAAAACATATTATAAATAGAACCTTTTAGATAATAAATATTTTTATTATTCAATTCACTTAATGAATGTATCTTATTTTTCGTTGAAACAACATATAGTTGGTTATTAAAAATAGTTTGAGTAAAGTCGATATGATTTTCTTTTGAGTTTTCTCTATTAATAAGGGCAGTTCCTAAATAATTTAGTTTTTTTAAATTATTTTCTTCTTTATAAAAATTGAGATTCTCATAAGTTATATTTAGGTTTAAATAATCACTTAGTAGATGTTTAATCAAATCGTTGATGCTTTGGTTATCAACAATTTTTTTGCTATAAAATTCTTCATTTAATAGCCCAAATGATAATTGTTCTTTTTTTAAGGTATCCAAGAATTCTTTTTCTTTAATATTTTTAGCAATATATATATCTGCAAATGTTATGTTAAATATTAGTAGTAGTAATAGTCCAAATATTTTTATCATTTTCCCTCCTATATATGAATATTATTTTATGAAAACTTTATTAGTATGACATATTAAAGAGGTATAGTCAATAATTAACTAATGAATGATAGTGTCAAGAATTTGTAGATAAATTTTTTTCAAAAATTTTTAGTACACATTTTTACTGGAATCTCTCAACCCTTTCATCATACAAAAAACTGAATTTACTTGTTCTATATTAAAACTGGTATATTTTCGACTGTTACACTTGCCGTTTACATTATAGAGCTTTGATTATAAATCGTATTGTTTTATAGCGTTTTTTAAGTTTTTTAAACTTCTATTATATTTTTTTGCATGATATTCTAAGTTGTTTTTATTTATTTTTAATTCTTCAAGTTCTTCTTGCCAATATTTCCTTGAATATCTATTGCTTTTTAAGTGACAAATAACCATACTTTTGTATCTATCATTTAATTGAGCTCTAGAGATATTTAAATTATTAGCTAGCCATTTTCTTTTGTTTAGATCAGGATAATATTTTAATATTAATTTTGAATTTTTTTCAGAATAAAAACATTCATTTATTTCTGGTTTTTCTATCATTCTATTATTAAATAAATTTATATAATATTTTCCATTTAAAACATTATTTATTATAATTCTATTTAAATTTATATCAATAATTAGTTTATTGTTACAAATGAAAATATTAGTTGCTTTTTTTAATAATTCTATAATTTTATTGTTATCAATACTTTCCATAATTAAAAACTCCTCTTTTTAAATTAAATAAATTTCAATGCCTTTTAAATATGAAAAAGGTACTAAGGAAATCTTTAGTACCTTTTTACTATATATGATATCCATTTTTTATTATTTATTTTGATACTCTGCATAGTTTTTACAAGAATATTCCAATTTATTTTATTCTTTTAAGTGAAATGGATTATTATTTTCCTTTATGGCTAGTTCAACTAGATTATTTAATCAAGGCTATAACCACAGCTTTATACTAATTTGTTAATTTAGTTAGATAACACTTAAATTGTTTCCTCTGATGTATCATCTATTTCTTTTTCATCATTTTTAATATTTTCATCATTGATTTCTTGATTTAAAATAAGTTTTTCATTTTCACTTTTATTATTTTTTAATTTTAATAAAATTTCTTCTTCTGAAGGAGTATCAATATTTTCTTCTTCTGTTTTTTCATTTTCATTTATTTCTATTTTTTCAATTTGATTTTCTTTATTTAAATCGAGAGCGGTTTTATCGTTATCTATTCCATAAACTAAACCAGATATGCATAAAATTCCAATTACCATTGTTTTTGATAGTATTCTTTTCATTTTTTCTCCCTTTATAATTTTTTTATTCAACTTCTGGAGTTGAGATAGGTTCGTTTTTAATTTCTTTACCTTGTTCTTCGATTTTGTTTTTTTCTACTTCATTTTTTTCAAATTGTGTATCTTCAGAATTAATACCTTCTGAATTTAAACTATTCATTGAATGAACTTCACTCTCTTGTTTTTCTAATTGATTATTTTTAGTTAAAATTGTATCTTCAGTATGTCCACATGCAAGTAATGATACTCCAAGCAATCCAATTGTAATAACTTTTAAAATATTTGTTTTCATAATTATCTCCTTTAATTCCTTTGGTAAAATAATTATAGTTTTTTAATTTCGTGTTTATATCTTTATATTTAAATAAAAT
>NZ_CAMQYW010000031.1 GCF_947039425.1 uncultured Cetobacterium sp.
GGTAATCTTCCTCTTCATATTCATAAAAATCTATTGAAAAAACAATATCATCTCTTTCAGAGAATCTTTCTTCAAAAGAGTTTTTTATCATTTCATTTCTTCTGTCAGAGTAAGGATTCATTGGGAAATATGCAGAGATTGCATAATCTACCATTAAAAATTGTTTTTCATCTTTGTAAAAATCTAAAGGATTTCTTGTTTTTAAAGGCTCATCAATTTTTAGACCAGTTGCTCCAAAATCATAAAAAATATTAGAGATTTCTTTTTGAGCAGTTTCTATATCATCACTATCAAATATAACTTTTATTTCAATAACTTTCATAATTACCTACCTAATTAAAAATTCCTAACTCAATAAGAGAAAGGTTTATTCTATCAATTTTTGTACATTCACCAGTTTCATCATCTAATTCAATGTCAATACCGTTAATTCTTTCTTTTCCCTCTGCAATTTCAAATCTTTGAGGAAGAGCAGTTAAGAATTTAGGAATAATTGATTCTTTACTCATACCAATAATACCATTATCTGAACCAGTCATACCAATGTCACTAATAAATCCTGTTCCTTCTGAAAGTATTTTATTATCTGCAGTTTGAACATGAGTATGAGTTCCATAAAGAACAGATGCTTTCCCATCAATATAGTTAGCTAAGGCTATTTTTTCCGATGTAGCTTCAGCATGAAAATCAACAATTATATGTTTACACTCTTTTCTTAATTCGTCTAAAAGAGAGTTAAGAGTAGCGAAAGGACAATCTATAGGTGGCATAAATACTCTTCCTTGAAGAGAAATAACCGCTATTTTATTTCCTTTTTTATCTTTTTTTATAGTATATCCGAATCCAGGAACTCCTTGTGGGTAGTTATATGGACGTAAAACTCTATCCGAACCATCTAAATAATCATAAATTTCCTTTTTATCCCAAATATGATTTCCACTTGTAATAACATCGACACCCCAAGCTAATATTTCATCACATAATTTTGTTGTAATTCCAAAACCAGCAGCAGCATTTTCTCCATTAACTATAACAAAGTCATAAGAAGATTTATTTTTATCTAAAAAAGCTTTTAGAGTCTTTCTTCCAGGGTTTCCAACAATGTCACCAACAACTAAAATTCTCATTATTTACCTCATTTCTATTATTATTTTATTACCAAAAGGTATTATAACATTTTTCACTAAAAAATAAAACTGCAAAATAACTATAAAAATATAAGTAAAAGTTGACAAAATTCAGAAAAAAGTATATTATAAAGGTATATTATAAAGCGCTACTAGGAGGGAATTATGTTAACTAAAGAAGAATACTTAAAAAAAATAGGAACAACAGAAGAAGAATTAAAAGCTAAAGGATTAGAACTTGTATTCATAGGTCAAGTTGGGTATGATTCTGAAGAAGATGGTTGGGATACTGATTATATAGATCCTACTAGATGTGTTGAAGTTGGAATGGGTTGTAAATGTGCAACTGGAGGAACACTTCACGATAAATTATAAAATAAATTAAATAGTGAAACATCTAAAATATAAATAATTTTAGATGTTTTTTTTTATTTATTAATTATGATATACTTAAGGTATATAAAATTAAGAGGGAGAGAAGAATGAAAAATACAGGAATTGTAAAAGAAGTAAGTAAAAATAAAATTACTCTTTCTATGTATAAGGAAAGTGCTTGTTCTCATTGTAACAAATGTAGTGATAGCAATAAAATTACAAATGACTATACAATATATACAGAAGAAAATATAAATATTGGTGATATTGTAACCTTTGAAATGGAGGATTCTCAAGTTTTGAAAGCAGCTACAATTGTTTATATTATCCCTGTAATATCAATATTTTTAGGATATTTTTTAGGAAGTTATTTAGGTTTTTCTGAAGGAAAGTGTATTATTTTTAGTTTAGGAGCATTAGTTATAACTTTTGGAATTATATTTTTATATGATAAAATTGTTGTGAAGAATAAAATGGAAAAAAATATAAGAATAATATCAATAGAAAAAGGGGAATAATATGTATAAAAACATTGTTTTTATTATACTTATTTGTTTTTTCCAGAAGGGGTATTCAAAGAATATTGAAATAGATTATTCAAAGACTTTAGACAAAAATGGGAAAGTTTACGTCAAAAAAAGTATAGAGCCATTAACAGGGATGGTGAAATATAAAAAAGATAGAGAATTCTATAAAAATGGAATTCCAGAAGGGAAGTGGTTAAGTTTTTTTTCAGATGGTAAAATAAAATCGATTGAAAATTGGAAAAATGGAAGTTTAAATGGAAAATATATTTTGTATAATCAAAAAGGGATTAAAAGCTTTCAAACATACTATTTAAATGGTAAAGATCATGGGAATTTTAAATTATATCATGAAAATGGTAAACTTCAAATTATGGGTAGATTTATATATGGAAAGGCAATTGGAGTTTGGAACTACTATGATAAATCTGGAAGATTAATTGGAAAAAAAGATTATACAGAACATGTAAAACATTTTGATCAAAACAATTAAGGGAGAAGACTATATATGAAAATAAAATTAAAAAGATATTTTAATAGCAGCGTTTTAGTGAATCCAGGGAAAGCGAAAAATCTTTATGAAAAATTAAAAAAAATATTAAAATTAGAAAAAGAAGTAGTCTTAGATTTTAGTGGGATAAAAGCAACAACTTTTGTATTTTTATTTGTTTTGTTTACTAATTTATGGAAAGAGTATGGTAAGGATTTAAAAAGTAAATTAGCTATAAATAATGCTCCAGAAAACTTAGTTAATCAGATTATGTATTTGAAAAAAAATTATAAAGAATTAAATGAAAAATTTTCTGGAAATCAACAAAGTTTTGCCATTTCTTATTTGGGATAATTGTTGACAAAATTAATATATAATGTTAAGATCTAAGCATAAATACATTATTAAATATATAGGAGTGTAAATTATATGTTTTTTGAAGAAGTTGAAAATGAAATTTATGATAGTACTTTTGATTCAATATACTATGCCTTATTAGAGGAGTATAAAGAGGGATCATTAACAATAGAAATGTTAGAAACAAATATAGAAGAGCAACAACAAATTTTATTAAATGGATTATTTGAAGGGGAAACAAAATTTGCTTATGCAAGTGCTGCAGTAGATGCACATCAATATGCTTTAGCAATGATTAAAAAAAATATGGTAGCTTAAGAGTGGATTTTATTCACTCTTTTCTTTTTGCAAACATTGTAAGAAAAAAATTTAAAAAACAGAACACAAATTTTTTGAAGAATGTTCTAAAAAAAAACTTGACATACTTATGTTCTTATTATATACTACTAGTGAGACCGAATTTGATTGAATAGATCTATATACCCCCCAAAAAATCTATTTTAATCTTTTTTATTTTTTAACACTCCCCCGTGTTATGAAAAAACCCTCCTTCCCAGGAGGGTTTTTTCATTATAAAAATAAAACAAATAAAAAAGTGTTCTGTATTGAACACTTTTTTATTTTAATAATTGTACTAATAAAGGAGCTAAAAAAATAGTAATTACACCAGCTATAACTATAGATAAAGCACTCATAGCACCTTCAGTTTCTCCCATTTCAATAGCTTTGCTCGTTCCTACAGCATGACTAGAAATACCAATTCCTAAACCTTTAGCAACAGCACTTTCAATTCTAAAAAGTTTTAACATAAGTGGAGCAAAAATATTTCCAGTAATACCAGTAACCATAATAGCAAAAACAGTAATAGCTGGAATTCCTCCCAATAACTTACTAACATCAATTCCAATTGGAGTTGTTATTGATTTTGGAACAAATGATAATAAAATAATATCTTGTATCCCTAAAATTTTTCCTAGAATAATAACAGATGACATAGCAGTAATTGATCCAATCAAAGCACCCGTAATAATAATTTTATAATGTTTTTTTAGTGTGTCTAATTCTTTATATAAAGGAATGGCAAGACAAACAGTAGCTGGAGCAATAAAGAAACCTAAGATGCTACCACCTTTATTATAATATGACGTAGGGACATTAAAGGCTTCCATTACAATAAATATTATAATAATAGCAATTAAAATAGGATTGAAAATTGGAAGTTTAAATTTATTAAAAACATCTTTTCCAATTTTAAAGGCAATTAAGCTAATAAATAATCCGAAGAAAGGATTGTTAAAAATAATTTCTTTCATTATTTTTTCCTCCTCATCATAAAGTCTACACTAAGAGCCGTAACTACCATAGTAAATAATGTAGTAAACATTAATAAAAAAATAAGTTTAAAGAAATCTCCTTTTAAAACACCTATAACATCTAATAATTTAACACTTGGTGGAATGAAAGTTATAACCATATTTGCTACAAAAAATTCACCAACAGTTTTTATAGATTCTAATTTGATAATTTTAAAAGTTAGAAATATAAATAAAAGCAACAATCCATTAACTGTTCCTGGAATAGGGAGATGAAAGACTTTTTCAAGAACTACACCTAGGTAGTTAACAGAAAGGATAATAAAAAATTCGAATAACAAGATATTACCTCCAATATTTAATAAAATATTAAAGAGGTGCTAAATTAGCACCTCTTTAAATTATTAGTCTTTTCTCTTCATTTGTGGGAAAAGGATTACATCTCTAATAGAAGGAGATCCAGTTAATAACATGATCGCTCTATCGATTCCTATACCTAGTCCACCTGTAGGTGGTAAAGCATACTCAAGAGCTTCTATGTAGTCATCATCAATAACTGCAGTAGCTTCATCATTACCAAGTAAAGCTTCTTCTACTTGAGCTTCAAATCTTCCTCTTTGGTCAGCAGGATCATTTAACTCAGAGAAAGCATTAGCATATTCTCTAGCATCAATAAATAACTCAAATCTATCAGTAAATCTAGGGTTTTCAGAATTTCTCTTAGCTAAAGGAGAGATTTCAACTGGGTGACCATATATAAATGTTGGTTGAACAATATGCTCTTCACATTTTTGTTCAAAGAACTCATTGATAATATGTCCAACTGTAGTCATATGATCAGCAATTTCAACATGGTTAGCTTTAGCTAATGCTTTAGCCTCTTCAACTGTCACATCATTCCAGAAGTCAGCTCCTGTAATTTCTTTAATCATATCTACCATATGAACTCTATTAAATTTACCTAAGTTAATTTCTTTTCCGTTGTATTCAATAGTTGTAGTTCCTAAAACCTCATTAGCAAGGTATTGGAATAAGTTTTCTGTTAAATCCATCATGTCGTTATAATCAGCATATGCTTGGTATAATTCCATCATAGTAAACTCAGGGTTATGTCTAGTTGACATTCCTTCGTTTCTAAAGTTTCTATTAATTTCATAAACTCTATCAAATCCACCAATAATAAGTCTTTTTAAGTATAACTCAGGAGCTATTCTTAAGTATAATTCCATATCAAGAGCATTGTGGTGAGTTATAAATGGCTTTGCAGCAGCTCCACCAACGATAGGGTGCATCATTGGAGTTTCAACTTCTAAGAATCCTTTTTTGTTTAAGAACTCTCTAACACCATTAATGATTCTAACTCTTTTAATAAATGTGTCTTTAACATCTTTATTCATGATAAGATCAAGATATCTTTTTCTATATCTAGTTTCAACATCTGTAAGACCGTGGAATTTTTCAGGTAAAGCTCTTACATTTTTAGATAAAAGTTCTCCATAAGAAACTCTTAAAGTAAGTTCTCCTTTTTGAGTAACAAATAAAGTTCCTTCAACACCAATGATATCTCCTACACCTAATTTTTTGATTATAGCATATAATTCATCACCAATTTGGTCTTTTCTAATGTAAACTTGAATTTTTCCTGTTTGATCTTCAATATGAGCAAATATTGCTTTTCCTTGCTCTCTGAATCCCATAATTCTTCCAGCAGTTTTAAATGTTTCTTCTAACTCAGGAGAGGCATTTAAAAGAGTTTCAATCATGTGAGTTTTTTCATATCTTTTTCCAAAAGGATATACTCCAAGGTCTTGAAGCTCTTTAACTTTGTCCCATTGCTCCATTACAAGACGTTCTTTTCCTACTCTATCAAAGTATTTTTCCATAATAATTCTCCCTTTTTCTAATTTATAGTTTCAATAAATAAATGCTACTTTTTCTTCCCCAAGTACTACTTGGATTATTTTCTCTAGATTTTCTTAAATATTCTTTAGCTTTATCAATGTTTCCTTGTTTGTGATTAATAACACCTAAGTAATAGTATAATTCAGATGAATTTTCATTAACAGATTTAATATTGTTAAAATCACTTATAGCTTTATCATAGTTGCCCATAAGGAAATATGTTTTTCCACGATAAAATAAAATATTATCAAGATCATTTTCTTTTGTATTAGTTATAGCTTTATTAAAAAAAATAAGAGCTTCATTATAACTTTTTCTATTAAGAGCATCTCTACCGTTACTTAAATTTTTATTAATTACAGGAATAGTAGTTTCTATTGTAGGAACTATTGGTGTAGAAGTATCAAGAACATCTTGAGAAGGGGTATTACTATTTAAAGTAATTCCATTTTCAGAGGCTAAACTATTATAATAGTTTCCTTTGTTAATATCTCCATTTTTAATATAAAGATTTCCCAAAGTGCTAGCTAATTCTGGATCTTCAACATCTCCATAAAACTTTTCAAGAAAACCTAACTCCTCATTAGTAGCAGTAGTTTTTCTTTCAATAATTCTTTTTATTGCTGTATTTAATTTTAAATTGTTTTTATTATAATTTAAATAATAGTTATCAATAACAAAGTTATTCTGATTTATTTTTTCTTCTAAAAGTAAAAGTTTAACTTTTTCATCCTCTGTAAGAGAAAAATTTTCTTTTAAATATTTAATTTTATTATTAAGTAAAAGGTTATTTCCTTTACCAGCACCTAGGTCAAGAACCATAAATGATACATCTTTTTGTTTATTATTTGTAGGAAAAGCCATCAAATAAAGTTGAGCACTTTTCTCTAATAAATCTAAATTTTGATTTTTGTAGCTGTCTAAAATTATATCATAATTATCTTTTTCAGTAAAATCATATTTCAATTTATTTTTTATCCGTATTGTTCCCATATAAGTAAAATCATTATAAACTTCAGCTGTATATAACCCCTGATAAACACTTGAAAATTCTAGATTGTTATTTATAAGAGAAAAATTAAATCCAGATTTAACTGGAGTAGAAATAATTTTCAACCTATTTCCATTGAGACCTGTAATTTTTAAAGTTTCTCCAATGTATGTTTCTAAGACACCTGAGATTTGCGATGGTGCATATACTCGTGTAGCATTGGAATTTAAATCTCTTTCAACTAAATCACTTAAGTAATCGATTCCTGAATTAGTTAAATAAAAACTATTTTGTGGTAAGATTGGATTTTTTGTAGTTGTAATTGATGTTTTTCCAGAAAGTGGAAGATTTGTCTGTAAATTAGAACAACTAAAAAATAGTAAAGCAGTAGCAGATAATATAAATAATTTTTTCATTGACCCCTCCTTAATAAAAAATAGAGCAAAGGATTGCTCTATTTGCATATTTAACGTACCTCTATTATTTCAATATCTAATTGATTAATTTCGATATTATTATCGTATATAATATATGAAGTTGTCAACTTATTTTCAGTATAATTTAAAGATTTACAAAAAATAGTAAATTCTTTATGAAAAAAAGGAGTATGATAAGAAAATGGAGTTTTCTTTCCTTCTTTTAAAATTAAAGAACTATTAACCTCTCCTTTTTTATGAATTTCAACAAAGTCAGAAGAAATTTTTATTTCTCCATTTCCTTCTTTATTAGAATATCTAAAAATAATTGTGTTATTTTCCGTAGTCTTAGTTGCGATTATTTTTTGAGTAATTTTATCTCCAAAAGAATCAATACTATTTATAAGCACTCTAGCCATTAGAAATACTCCTTATCATTTTCATCGTCATAATCCATATCAAAATAGCCATCTTTACTGTATGAATCTTCACGATCATAATATTCGTCATCATCCCAGTCTCCAATATCATCTTGTCCTAAATATTCTTCTTTCCAAAACTCTAAAATAGAAGAGATTTCACCACCATCTTCAATAAGTTGAAGTTCATCATTTTCTTCATCAAATAAAAAAATATGATTAAGACCATTAAAATCCTCAGTTATAAGATATTCTTTGTCTCTAATAATTAAATTTTCAAGAACAGTTAGTTCGAACTCCTCGTCATCGATGTTGTGAAAAAAAGTTTCTCCTTGTGAATACATTGTTTCCTCCTAAATACTTTATAAAAATTAAATAAAAATTAAAACCATAAAATTATTTGTGATATTTAGTATTTTTTAAAATACTAAACCATCTATAAATTTGTTCTGTTAAAATAAGTCTCATTAATTGATGTGGAAATGTCATTTTAGAAAAACTTAATTTTAAATCTGAAATGCTTCTAAGTTCTTCTGATGTTCCGTAAGATCCGCCGATAATAAAATTAATAGTACTATGCCCATTAACAGTAATTTTTTCTATTTGAGATGCCATCTCTTCAGATGAGAAATTTTTCCCTTGAATATCTAGAAGGATCTTAAAACCCTTATGTTTTTCAAGAGTTTCTAAAATTGATTTTGATTCTTTTTCAATTGAGATATTTCTATTTGTATCATTTCCATCTTCTTTTAATTCAATTATTTTAAATTTTGCAAAACTTTGCAATCTTTTTGCAAATTCTTGAATTCCGTCGAGAATATATTTTTCTTTTACTTTTCCAATACATATTATATTTACATTCATTTTCTTTTAAATCCCTTTTCCATATCATTTAAACTTACTTTAAAGGTGATTGGCCTTCCATGAGGACAAGTGAACTCACCTATATCAATAAGTTCAGTTATTAATTTTTCCATTTCGTAGATGCTTAATTTTTCATTAGCTTTAATAGCTCCTTTACAAGACATTGAAATTATCATATTTTCTATAACTTCATTTTTAGAGTTTATTTTATTTAAACCTCTTAATATATTGAAGAATATATTTTCAATAGAATTTTTCAAATCAATATTAGGAACTGCTCTAATTAAAAAATCTTTATCGTTAAATGGATCTATTTCAAATCCAAACTCCTCAAAAAATTTAAGATTATTATTTAAGATTTCAATTTCGTTTAAAGAAAGTGAAACTTGTATAGGAACTAATAAGTTTTGAGAAGATATTTTTTTGTTAGAATATTGTTTTTTAAGTTTTTCGTAGAGAATTCTTTCATGAACAACATGTTGATCATAAATAATAAGTTCATTATTTTCTTCTACTAAAATAAAAGAACTGGAAAATTGCCCAATAATCTTTATTTTAGAGTTGTTTTTTAAAACTTTATTTTCTTTTTTAGGATGATGAATAGATTGTTGTATAGGCTCTTCAATGGCAATAGATATACTCTCTTTTTTAGGTGTTTTCAAATCAAAAGTGTTTGTTTCAACTTTAATTGGAGTAAATCTAGATTGACTACTAATTTTAAATTTTTCATCACTTATATTATCATTTATTTTAGTATTGTCAATATTAAAATTAAGTGAAGACAATTCTATTGGTGAATTTTGGTTTTTTCTACTTTCAACTTTTGCTTGAAAAATAGGAGTAGAAAAGTTTTTATTTTCATCAAAACTCTCTTTAATTGAATGATAAATTTTTTGATAAATATCATTTTCATCAGAAAATTTTATTATTTTTTTAGAGGGATGTACATTAACATCAATTTTTTTAGGATCAATATTAAAGTTAATTATAGCAAAAGGATATTTACCTTTCATTAATTTAGTATAAAATCCATCAAGAAGAGCTTCTTCAATAATTTTTGACTTTACAGGACGATTATTTACAAAAATAAAGATAGAATCTTTAGTAGAACGAGTTAAAGATAAATTTCCAATATATCCGTAATCAAATTTTATAATATTTTTTAAAGTATTTGTATTGAAAAGTTCTAAAATAGTGTTTTCAATTCCTTTTCCGCTCGTTCTTATAGTTTCTTTTCCATCGATTGAAAGAATAATTGAAACAGAAGAGTTAGCAAGTGCTTCATTTAAAACAATCTCTTTTATTTTAGAATTTTCTGTAGAATCTTTTCTAAGAAATTTTAATCGAGCAGGTGTATTAAAAAATAAATCTTTAATTTCAATATCAGTACCTCTACTTTTTTGAATTTCTTTTAAATTAGTAATTTTTCCAGCAATAGTATTAATAGAGTTTCCACAAGTTTCATTTTCTTGTTTACTAGAAATAGTCATTTTAGAAACAGCAGAAATAGAGGAAAGAGCCTCACCTCTAAAGCCATAGGTAACTAAATTAAAAAGATCTTCTTGTGAAGAGATTTTACTAGTTGCATGTCTTTCAATACATAAAAGTAGATCTTCTCTTGACATGCCTTTTCCATCGTCAACAAATTTAATGTGTTTACCGCCGTGCTTAATATCAATTTTGATGTATTTACTATTGGCATCTAAAGAGTTTTCAAGTAGTTCTTTGACTAAACTTGCAGGATTCTCAACAACTTCACCAGCAGCAATCATATTAGAAAGAGATTCATCTAAAATTTTAATAACTCCCAACATATACCTCCTTAAGAAACGATATCACCATCTATTATTATACATAATTCAAATAATTTCAACTATTTTTTTATTAAATATAAATTTAATAGAAAAAACTAATATGATATAATAAAAAAATATAGGGTATACAAAGGAGGGGAAAGTTGAGAATAAAAGTGTTAGTTTTAACAATGATTTTAAGTTTAAAAGTATTTTCAGCATATAATGTAGATGATTATATTTTATTTCATAAAGGATTACAAGAAAATGAAAAAGAAAATTATAGAAGAAGTGAATTAATTTATGAAGTATATTTAGAGAATTATAAAGACTCTTATCCTTTGATCAGTAACTATGCAAAGTACTATATTGCTAAAAATTATTATGATTTAAAAAATTATAAAGAAGCAATTATTTTTTTTAATAGGGCAGTTTATACGCCAGAAAAATATATAAAACAAGAAACATTTAAAACAAATTTTTTTCAATATAGAAGAGATTTTTATATGGGGAAAATATATTCTGAGTTAAAAGATTTTAAAAAATCTGAAGAATATTATAGTAGATTAATTAAAAATTATTATGACCCTGATTTAACAAAATATGAGAAGTTAGCTTTTGAACAATTAATAAAATTTAATGACAATTATAAATATCTATATGCAGTTAAATATCAAGAAAAATTTGAATTTTTAGATGAATTAAAATATGAAAATGTTGCAGGATTAAGTGAATATTTTTATGAAAAAAAGGAGTATTTACAATCAAAGAAGTGTATAGAATATTTAATAGAAACTTATCATGATATTGATTTTAATTTGAAAAAAAGATATATAAATATACTGTTAAATTTAAAAGAAAATAAAAAAGTTATAGAGTTAACAAATCAAGAAAAAGATTATTATATGATTTTTTATAGAGGAATAGCATTTTCAAGAGAAAGAGATTATTCAAGAGCAATATATAATTATAAAAAATTGCTTAATACAGAATATGATGAAGATGTTAAATTTAGAATGGCAAAAATTTATTATGATTTACAAGAGTATGAAAAATCTAGAATATTAATAAAAAAATGCAATAGGGAAAATGAAAAAATAAGTTCTATTTTATTGAACATATATATAAAAGTTAAGAATAAAAAACAGTTTGTAAAAGAATACGAAAAATTCCAAATAAAGTATCCTTCGAATTATAAAAATGGTGTTTATTATTTAATATATAATCAAATAATGAAAAAAGATAAGAATCCTTGGGAAATAGAAAACTATAATGCATTTTTCATTGGGAATTTTATTGTTAGGGATTATATAGTTTCTTTAAAAGATGATTTAGAAAAAAGAAGTTTTGAAGAAAAAACTTTGAAAGATGCTCTTGTAAAAATTGGTAAGTTAAATGACAAAGAACTTTTTGATTTAGCAATAAAAAGTGGAACATTCACTTTAAAAAATAAAAATAACGATAATTCTATTATTTTAGAGAGCTTAGTAGAAAGCGGTTTTTATTATGAGGCTTATAAATATGCTGTAGGACATTCAGATAAATTATATGAAAATAAGAGGTTATTAAGTTATTTGTATCCTAAATATTATAAAAAAGAAGTCGAAGATGTAAAGAAAGAATATTTAGTTCCAGATTCTTTAGTTTATACAATAATAAATATTGAGAGTTCTTTTAATAATAGATTTAAAGGTGAAAATAAAATTGGATTAATGGGTGTAAAAAGAGAAGATAAATTATCAGCAGAGTATTATTTTAGTCCTAAAAATAATATTTTAATAGGGATGAAAAAGTTAGAAAAATATTATTATAAATATAAAGGAAATAATTTGAAAATATTGTTAGCTTATATTTATGGAGAAAAAGAAATAGAAAAAATAAATTTTGAATTAGATGGTGATATTAATTTAGATACAATTAAAAATAACTTAAAAAGAAAAGAAATAGAAGAGATTATATATACATATGCTTTTTATAGTGGGATATATAATTAAGGAGGAAAATTGAGGAATACTAAATGGATATATAGAGCTGAAAAAATAAAAAAAGATAATATTAATTTAGATAGTG
>NZ_CAMQYW010000032.1 GCF_947039425.1 uncultured Cetobacterium sp.
GGCATACAAATACATACAGGGTCATTACCTCTTGGAGCAATTGTAGCTATAGCTTTTATGCTTGTAACAAAAGTTATTAATTGGAGAGAAATTGATGATTTAGTTAGTGGTGGTATAGGAATTATGGGATTAATTGCTTTTATTATGTTAATTGCAGCAGGATATGGAAATGTAATAAGAGAAACAGGAGAGATAGCTCCACTTGTTGAAAGTGTAGTTGGAATAGTAGGTGGAAGTAAATTAATGGGTTCACTAACTATGCTTTTAGTTGGACTTTTTATAACAATGGGAATTGGAACATCTTTTGGAACAGTTCCTATTTTAGCAGCAATATATGTTCCACTGTGTTTAGAGCTTGGAATATCACCGGCAGGAACAATAATACTTGTAGCTTGTGCAGGAGCTCTAGGAGATGCAGGATCACCAGCATCAGATTCAACACTTGGACCAACATCTGGATTAAATGCTGATGGGCAGCATGATCATATAAGGGATACATGTATTCCTACATTTTTACATTTTAATATACCTTTGCTTATAGCAGGAGTTATTGGTGGGGTATTATTCTAAGGAGGACGATTAATTTGGAACTACTAATAGGAAGTAAAAGATTAACACTAGAGGATTTAATAAATGTAACAAGAGAAGATTATGCTGTAAGAATTTCAGAAGAGGCTATGAAAAAAGTTGTTATAGCAAGGGAGCTAGTGGAAAGATATGTAGATGAAGAAAGAGTTTGCTATGGAATAACTACTGGATTTGGAAAATTTTCTGATACAATTATTTCAAAAAGTGAAACAGCTGCTTTACAAAAGAATTTAATAATGAGTCACTCTTGTGGTGTTGGGAATTCGCTTCCAATAGATCAAGTAAGAGGAATAATGCTTTTAAGAGTTAATAACTTAATAAAAGGTCATTCAGGTATAAGACCTATAGTATTAGAAACATTAATAGAGATGTTAAATAAAGGAGTTACTCCAGTAATTCCAGAGAAGGGATCTCTTGGAGCTTCAGGTGACTTAGCACCATTATCTCACATGGTACTTGTAGTAATGGGAATGGGAGAAGCATACTTTAATGGAGAGCTTTTAAGTGGAAAAGAAGCTATGAATAGAGCAGGAATAGAGATTGTAGAGGAGTTATCTTCTAAAGAGGGATTAGCTTTAATAAATGGAACTCAGGTTATGACCTCAATTGGTGCTCATGCACTTTATGATGCGATTAATTTAATGAAGCATTTAGATATAGCTACTTCTTTAACTATGGAAGCTTTAAATGGAATAATTTGTGCATATGACCATAAAATTCATGATTTGAGAGGTCAAATTGGACAAAAAACAACAGCAGAAAATATTAGAAGAATATTAAAAGAGAGTACTTCAATATCAAAACAAGGAGAACTTAGAGTTCAAGATCCATATGCTTTAAGATGTGCGCCACAAATTCATGGAGCAAGTAAAGACGCTTTAAACTTTATAAAAGAAAAAGTTGAAATAGAGATGGATTCAGTAACAGATAATCCTTTGATATTTGTTGATGAAGATGAAGTTTTATCTGGTGGAAATTTCCATGGGCAACCAATGGCACTACCTTTTGATTTTCTAGGAATAGCTCTTGCAGAAATGGCAAATATTTCTGAAAGAAGATTAGAAAGACTAGTTAATCCATCTTTAAATAATGGATTACCGGCTTTTTTAGTAGAAAATGGAGGAATAAATTCAGGATTTATGATAGTGCAATATAGTGCTGCATCATTAGTTTCTGAAAATAAAGTATTAGCTCATCCAGCTTCTGTAGATTCAATTCCATCATCAGCAAACCAAGAGGATCATGTGTCAATGGGAACAATTGCAGCAAGAAAAGCATATGAGATTTTAGGAAATGTTAGAAAAGTTATTTCTATGGAGATCCTTGCAGCTTGTCAAGGGATCGAATTAAGAAAAATTGAAAAATTAGGAAAAGGTACAGAAGGAGCTTACAAAGAGGTTAGAAAAGTAGTAGAATATTATAAAGATGATAGAGTGATGTATTTGGATATAAATACAGTGGAAGAATTGGTAAAATCAAATGTTTTAGTAAAAACAGTTGAGGATAGTATAGGAAGTTTAAATATCTAAGGGGTGAAAATTATGGGAAAATTAGTTCAATGTGTTCCAAATTATAGTGAAGGTGTTGATCACGAAAAAATAGAAAAGATAGCATCTCCTTTTAAAGAGAATCCTAAAATTAAATTCATGGGATGTGAAGCTGATCCAGATTATAATAGAACTGTTATAACAGTAATAGGAGAACCAGAAGATATAAAAAAAGCTGTTATTAAATCAATGGAAATAGCTATTGAAGTTATAGATATGAATGTACAAAAAGGTGAACATTTGAGAATGGGAGCAATTGATGTTGTACCATTTATTCCAATAAAAGAGATGACAATGAAAGAGTGTGTAGAACTTTCTAAAGAGGTTGCAAAAGAGGTTTGGGAGAAGCTAAATTTACCAGTTTATTTGTATGAAGAATCAGCTAGTGCACCAAATAGAGTCTCTTTACCATCTATTAGAAAAGGTGAGTATGAAGGATTAAAAGAAAAGATGCTACTAGATGAATGGATGCCTGATTTTGGGAATAAAGAACCTCATAAAACAGCAGGAGTTGTAGCTATAGGCGGAAGAATGCCATTAATAGCATTTAATATAAACTTAGATACAGAAAATGTATCTATAGCAAAAGAGATTGCAAAGGCAATTAGATTTTCAAGTGGAGGATTCAGATATATTCAAGCTGGACCAGCTGAAATAAAAGAAAAAGGGTTTGTTCAAGTTACAATGAATATAAAAGATTATAAAAAAAATCCAATATATAGAGTATTTGAAACAGTTAAAATGGAAGCAAAAAGATATGGTGTAAATGTAACTGGAAGTGAAATTATAGGAGCTGTTCCAATGGAAGCATTGTCAGAGTCTTTAGAATATTACTTAGGGTTAGATGGGTTTACAGTGGATAAGATTATTGAAAATGAATTGCTAAAATAGAGGTGATATATGAATACGGATTTAGTTATTTATAACATAGGGCAATTAGTAACAGGAAGAGAGTTAGAGATAGAAAATAATTCTTGTATGGAGAATATTGAAATAATTGAAAATGGTTATTTAGTTGTAAGAGATGGAAAAATAGTAACTGTAGGATCTGGTGAAATTCCTTCTAAATATGTAAATTTAACAACTAAATTAATTGATTGTGAAGGTAGAGTTGTAACACCAGGTTTAATAGATTCACATACACATTTAGTACATGGAGGATCTAGAGAACATGAATTTTCTAAAAAAATTCAAGGAGTACCATATTTAGAGATCTTAAAAAGTGGTGGAGGAATTTTAAGTACAGTAAAGTCTACAAAAGAAGCAACAGAGGATGAACTTTTAAAAAAAGCAAAGAAAAGTTTAGGTGTAATGCTCTCTTTAGGAGTGACAACTGTTGAGTCTAAAAGTGGTTATGGACTAGATTTAGAAACAGAGTTAAAGCAGTTAAGAGTAAATGAAAGATTAAATCATGAACAAGAAGTTGAAATTATTTCAACTTTTATGGCAGCTCATGCTACACCACCAGAATATAATGGAGATTCAGAAAAATTTATTGATGATGTTATAAAGATGCTACCAATAATTAAAGAAAATAAACTTGCAAAATTTTGTGATATATTTTGTGAAGAAGGGGTATTTTCAAAAGCTCAAAGTAAAAAATTATTATTAGAAGGTAAAAAATATGGATTAAAACCAAGAATTCATGCTGATGAAATTGAAAATACAGAAGGAGCACAATTAGCAGTTGAAATAGGAGCTTATTCTGCAGATCATTTAATGGCAATAAGTAATGAGGGAATAGAGGTTTTAAAAAATAGTAAAACTATAGCTAATCTTCTTCCTGGAACCTCTTTTAATTTAGGAAAAGAGTATGCACCTGCAAGAAAAATGATAGATTCAGGAGTTCAAGTTGCATTATCAACAGATTATAATCCTGGTTCTTGTCCTAGCGAAAATTTACAACTAGTTATGCAAATAGCAGCAAGTAAATTAAGAATGAGACCTTTAGAGATATTTAAAGCAGTAACTATAAATGCTGCAAAAGCTTTAGATAAAGAGAAAGAAATTGGATCTTTAGAAGAGGGAAAAAATGCAGATATAGTTATTTTTGATGCAGAAAATATAGATTATATTTTATATCATTTTGGAATAAATCATACAAAAAAAGTTTTTAAAAATGGGTGTCTTGTTTTTAAAAAATAGGAGGAATTAATGGATTTGTTTAATTTGTCAGTAAAAGATTTTTTACAGGAAGTAGATTCATCATCTCCAGCTCCAGGAGGAGGGTCTGTATCAGCTTTAGTATCAACCTTAGGGTCTTCGTTGGGTAGAATGGTAGCTCATTTAACATTCTCTAAAAAAGCATATAAAGAGCTGCCAGAAGAGGATCAACAAAATTTTTCAAAGTCATTTAATGAAATTGGTTTTTTAAAATCTAAATTAGAAATATTAATTGATGAAGATACAAAAGTGTATAATTTGGTGATGAAATCATATAAACTACCAAAAGAAACTGAAGAAGAAAAAGAGATAAGAAAAGAGGAGATTCAAAAAGCATTAAAAAAAGCGATAGAAACTCCTTTAAATATTTGTAAACTTTCTTTAAATGTTTTGGAAAACTTAGATTATATTTTAAAATTTGGTAATAAAAATGCTATTACAGATTTAGGAGTTTCTGCAATTCTTTTATTTTCTGGAATAGAGGGTGGAATTTTAAATGTAAAAGTAAATCTTTCATCTTTAGATGATACAGAATATAAAAATAAAACCCTAAAAGAAATAGAAAATATTTTAAAAGATTCAAAAAAAATAAAAGAAAATATTTTAGAAGTAGTAAATAGTAAATTATAAAAATAGGAAGAGCACACGCTCTTCCCACTTTTATCTATGACTTTTAATTTTTGGAAAATATTTAGTATGTAGTAATTCATGAGCTTTTCTACTTAAAGGATAATCTAAGTATTTATCATAAATTGCTAAAACTTGTGGATTTTCATGAGATCTTCTAATAGTAGAAGCTTTATCAATACTATTTAATCCTTCTGCTCTTTTTTCTAAAGTGATCTGTTTTTTTATAGCTTTAGGTTGTCCACCTCCACCTACACATCCACCTTTACATGCCATGATTTCAATTGCATGATAGAACTCTTCACCATTTCTAATTTTATCTAGCATTTTTTTAGCTTCTTCAAGTCCATGAGCAATACCAATTCTAAGTTCAATATGACCTATTTTTAAGTCACAACTTCTAAATCCTTCCCATCCTCTTAACTCTTCAAACTCTATATTATCAACTTTTTCACCAGTAATCATTTCAATAGTTGTTCTAGTAGCAGCTTCAATAACTCCACCAGTTCTACCAAATATAATACCAGCTCCTGAATATTCACCTAAAGGATTATCAAATTCTTCCTCTTTAACGTTTGGTAAATCAATTTCAGTTTCTTTTAATATTTTTATAAGCTCTCTTGTTGTGATAACATAATCAGTATCATAGTTATCTCCTCTAGAAAACTCAGGTCTTGCAGCTTCATATTTTTTAGCAAGACATGGCATTATAGCAACTGCTGTAATTTCATCTCTTTTATATCCTTTTTCTTTAGCCCATATATCCTTTGCAATAGTAGAGAAAATTTGCATAGGTGATTTTACAGTTGATGGAACATCTAACATATCAGGATAACTTTGTTCAATAAATTTAACCCAAGCTGGACAACACGATGTTAGAATAGGAAGTCTTACAGAGTCGTCACCTTTAAAGTATTTTTCAAGTCTTGATTGAAATTCAGTAGCTTCTTCCATAATAGTTAAATCAGCAGCCCAAGCTGTATCAAAAACATAGTCAACACCTAGCATTCTAAGAGCGCCATTAATTTTCTTTTCAATATTTACACCAGGTTCAAAACCAAAAGCTTCACCAAGAGCAACTCTAACTGCAGGAGCCATTTGAGTTATAACTATTTTACCAGGAGTAGATAGATCTCTTAAGAACATCATACTGTTATCTCCTTCGTTAATAGCATTAACTGGGCAGGCAGCAACACATTGTCCACAGTGAGTACATTTTTCAATATCAATAAAGTGTCTCTCTTTAATTTTACCACTAATACAATGTACAGGACAAACTCTAGCACATGCTGTACAACCGATACATTTGTTTGTAATTCTAAACTTAACTAATTGAGGACACTCACCTGTGTGACATCTATGTTCTTCAATATGTTGTTCAAACTCATGATAAAACGATTCAATAGCATCTTCTATAAGGTTTTGTTTTTGATGTAATTCCTCTTTAATTGTAGCTGAAAGCTGTCTTAAAAGATAAATATCTCTCATATTAGCTTTTCCTTTAGTAATTCTATCAAGAACTCTCCAAATTCTATCAAGTTCAAATTTAACGGGTAAATAAGTTCCATACTTTCCTTTAGAAAGTTTACCTAAAATAAATTCAACATAATATTTAGAAAATTGAACAATACAACTATCTTCAGATAATATTATTAATGTTTTTGAATGATTTGCATCAAAATATGAGTTAAAATCAACAATATCGTTAATATTAGCAATAGTAGAAAACCCACCAAAAGGTAATCCAAATTGAGCACCTTTAAACAATTTATTTCCAGTAATACCGCCCGCAAGATCGATCATATCTTTAAGTGTCGCATTTTCTGGAACATCATAAATTCCAGGATTATTAACTTTTCCTGAAATAGTAACTAATCTATTTTCACCTTCAAGTCCTCCCATAAGATCACTTTCATTAAAAACAGAACCAAGAGAGGTTCTTAGTAAACTTTGTTTTTTGTTCATTTTTTCTCCTTTACTTCTTATGATTTTTTATGATTTGTTTCATTAAAAGCAGCTTTCGAGAACGTATAGTTCTTTCAGTTTCTAAAGAAATATTATTTTGTAATTCCTCTATAAAGGTATCACTTAAAGTAAACTTGTCTTTAGATAATAAATATTTAAATAATTTTAAAGAATTTAGATATATACTGATATATGAAGGACGGCTTAAAGTCAATCCATTATGATAAAATATATTAAAAAAGTTGTCTATGTTATTTTTAGTATCTGGAGGGTACATTATAAAATATTCAGGAATTGTATATTTTCCTTTTATAAAAGTATGTATATTTCCTCCTAAGGATAAAATCATATTAAATAAAATAGGATCTTTCTTTATAATAAGCGCTCTATGTAAAGATGTAAGTTTATCTTTTTTATTAAAAGTATTGATATTTTTTTCTTCAATAATACTATCTAGCTCTTTAATTTTTTCATCAAAATTAGGAAGTAATGAAAATTCTTCAGTTAGAAGTCCTTTTCTTGCTAAAGATATTCCAGTTTGATTGTTTAAGTTTTGATAGTGTACTAAGGCTTCTTTATATTTTTTTATTCCAAGTAAAATATCTCCTACAAAAAGGAAATCTTTCTTTTTTTTATAAAATTGAATAATTTTATTTATTTCTTTAGATGAAAAAGGTGAATTTTCAATGGAATTTTTAATTCCTTCTTTAATTTCTTTTTCTCTATAGGATATTCCAAAAATTTGATTTTTTTCAAGTGCACACATATAAAGAGAGTGATTAATAGCAGTATCAATTATAAGTTTTTTATAGTGATTTTGCTTTCCACTTAAATTTTCATTGTTTATTTTCTTTATTGCTAAATCAAAATCTAAATCAGTAATATCATTTTCAATTTCCCTTTCAATAATCCAAGTTGACTCTCCTGCCAATTCAAAAGCATATTGAGCTTCTTCAATTTTTTCTAATTTATAAAGCTTAATTCCCTCTTTAAGCCAATCTTTTTTTTCTTGTTTTATATCTTTGACTTCATGAACAAATGTTAAATTGTCATCTTTAACTAAAAAATCTTTAATTTGTTTAAGAATTAAATTAGATTGAATATTTTCTTCCATAATAATTAAATTTTCTTGTGCTCGTGTAATACCAACATAAAAAATATTAAAAAACTTTCTATATCTTTGGTCTTGTTTAACTTTTTTTGAAAATATTTTTTTCCATTCATCTTGATATTTAGAAGTTAAATTGTAACAAATAATATTTTTATATTCTAGACCTTTAATTTCAGGGATAGTAAATATTCTGTGTTTATTATCTAGTTTTTCATAAAGTTCATATTTTGTATTTTCATCAGGAACAACAATGGCAAAATTAACATCATTTTGAGCATCTCTAATTAAAGCAAGATTTGGTGATGTTAAAGAGATATCTCCTTCTTTTTGAATAGAGATCTCTTTGTAATCTTCAATTCCTAAATTCCCAATATATTCACTACGTAAACTAGAAAAATGATTGGCTAAAGCTACAATTTTTTTGCAACTCCTATAATTTTTACTAAGAACTTTAATATCTACATTTTTATTATAATTTGAGTAAAAAAGATTTTTTATTCTATCAAAATTAAAATATGTAGAATTAACCATTTGATGGATATCACCAGCTAGAAATATATTTTCTCTATCTTTTGCCAATGTAACTAAAGAAAAAATTTGTAATTCAGTTAAATCTTGAACTTCGTCTATTATTATAAAATCATATTTTAAGTGTAAGTTGTATAGCATAATAGATAAGTCATTTAAATCAAATAACTTATTATCTTTAAGCCAAGAATTATATTTTTCAGCAATAGAGTACATTTGTATTCTAATATCTTTTGAAAGAACAGAGTATTTAGAGCTGAGATTTAAGTAAGTATCTAAAGTAATTAGAGAATTAGATAGATCTCTATTCCAATTATCAGCTTTATTAAAAATCATTATTCCTTTAATAATTCCATTTATTTCAGAGAATATCTCTTCAGGAGATAGCTTGAATTTTTTATAATTAGGGTATGAATAAAATAGAAATTCTTTAAATTTTTCTAAACCGATTATTTGTTTTCTTTTTATATTGAGATGTTTAGCAAAAAAATCTTTTATTGTATAAAAATGACCAATAGGTAGATTTTGTTTAAATCTAAATTCTAAATATTGTTCTTCTGAGTTTTCTTTTAAATATTGATTTGCTGTTAAATAAAGAATATTAGAATATTCATAAGTATTATAATTTTCCTCTAAATTTAATAACTTTCTTAATGTTAAAGTACTTTTTCCGCTTCCAGCACTTCCAGCGATAAAGTACGGAGGGTAACCAGCTAAACATGAGTATTGTTCATCATTTAAATAATAATATTTGTATTTATTTTTAGAGTAATTTTCTACAAAATCAGTATCTTCTAAAATTTCATAAGTAATAACATTATTCCAATTAAAATGTATTTCATCAATAAATTGAATATCATCATTTTCATTAAATGTAATAAAATTTTCTAAATTATAACTTTGTAGTTCTTTTCTTTTGGCTTTTTTTACTGCTCTATCATGAGAAGAATAAAGCAAAAATATTATATTTCCGTCAGTTTCTCTAGAATAGTTATTTAGAATAAAAAAAATACGATCACCATTATCTACTCTAAATTCAAAAAGAGAATTAGTTCCTTTGATTTTTTTTGTCCAAAAACCCTTAGGGAAATCAAAAGAAAATAGATTGTTATTTTTAATACAATCGTAAAAAAAATTTAATCTATTTAAAACCTTTTCATTTTTTTCTAGAGGAATACTTTTAAAAAAATAATCAGTGATTAAAAACTTCATATGTTTCCTCCATAAATTCATTTACTCTAATCTTATACCATTGTCATAAAAATTTCAAGAAAATTGAATTGTTTATACAAAAAAGAACTTGGATTAACCAAGTTCTGTTTATTTTGAGTTGTTTTTTTTACTTAATAAATTACAGCCACCTTTATATTCTGGAAAATGATATCTAACTAAAGAGGCAATAAAATATTTATTGATACTATTTTTTTTGATAAACTCTTTAAAACCTTTATGAAGGTTAATTTTACTAATTAATTCAGGAATTAAAATATTACCATCATCATCATTATTTAGTACAAGTTTTTTGAAAAGTTCACTCTCATTTTTAGTTATTGAAACAAAATCAATTAAACCGATAAATGATCTATCAAAACTAATAATTTCATTGGAATTATCAATTGCATTGTTCAAAGAAACGTTAGAATAGTTTAATTTTTCTTGAATATAGTTTTTTTCTAAAATTTTACCTTCTGTTTCAATAAACTTTTCAAGTTCTTCAACTCTATTAAACTCTTGATCTCCAATAGTTAAAACACGACTATTTCCATTTGTTGTAAGATTTAATTCTTGAGCAAAGTGATATTTAAATAGAGAATAAAATACATGATCAGAGTAAATTCCAATTATATTTAATTCTTTTTCTAAATTTTTATAAACAGCGATACTATCTATATAATTATCATTAAAAGATAGAATAGTATCTTTTAATTTAATGAAAGCTTCTACATTATACTTGATTTTATTAATATGAATATATGTTCTTGAATCTGTCATAATAATTCCATCAATTCTTGAAAGAAGTCCTTCAAGTCTACGAGCTAAATAGATAGATGAACTTTCACTTGTATTAGTTAATTCATCAGAATATAAATTATATTCTAATTTAGTGTTGATATCTTGAACAATTATTTTTATAGTGTTTTCATCTACTCTAAGAGGATGTAGAACTAGCTTGACAAAATAAAGTTCTAAAATATCTTTATAACCACTATTTTGAACATAATATTTCCCATGTTTTTCATATCCTAACTTAGATATGATTTTTTCAATTTCATCTTGCTCAACCCATTTAAATGATTTAAAACTTGTTCTAATGGTTTTAACATTTTCAGTTGTAAGAATATTAGTAAATTCTAAAGAATAAAATATTTTAAAGAAACGTTCTCTTCTATCAAAAAGAAACAGATCTAGAAAGTCAATATAAAATGGTCTTGAGAAAATCTCATTTTTCTTTAAAAAACTAACTAAGTAAAGATGTTCGTGTCCAAATAACCCAATCATCTCTTCTAAAGAGATTTCATCTTTAAAATCAGATTGTATTTTTAAGGCTACATTTAAATTTGTATTTTTAAAAATAGAAGCTACAATTTGTTTTAATTTAATTTCAATTTGTCTAGTTCTTTCACGACTAATATTTCTTTGGCTTCCAATTTCTTCAAGTGTTTTATTTTTTTCTAGTCTATCTATAAGTAATTTAATATCTTCAGGAGATAGAGTTAAGTTTATTTTCTTTAAAGTTTCATTTAAAGGTAGTGTTGTAGTACAGATTTCATAGATTTTTTCTAAGTCATTAATTGATAGATGTAGATTATCAATTTCATCTTTAGAATAACTTAAAAATCTTCCAACAGTTATATTTTCTATATTTTTTATATGAAATATGATTTTGTCCAATCGACAATCCATAATAATTTGGTAATTTTTTTGATTTAAAAGTCTTTCTTTAATTTCAATAAGATCATTTTTTATATCAGAAATTCTTCCAGGACCAACTCCAGGAATAGAAGAATATTTAATAAGAAGTTCTTCATTAATTTCTGAAAGGTATTTTATGTTTTCATCTGAACAAAAGTTTAAAAATTTCAACTTTTTTTCATCGCTGTTAATAAATCTATCGATTCTAAGGTAGTTGCTCCATAAGTTATATGTACTCATCAAAATTCCTCCCCAAACACTCTTTCATCCTATGTTTTATCAAGGTTCAAAGTTATTTTATTTTTCGTTCACTATTATATGTATTATACTTTTCTTTGAATAATTCTATATCATTTTGGCTAAATTCATAGCTCTGGAGAGATTGAAAATCAAAAGTATTTAAATCTCTCATAAATTCAATATTGTGATCACTTAAAATATTTAATAATTTTCTGGATTTTTGGTAAATTTTTGTAACTCGATCTCCTTTTAGAAGAAGTGTTTTCACTTCCCATTCGATAATTCCTTTTTTATAATCTTGATATTTTTTAGCAGCTTCTGCACAATGTTTCTCATTTATAAGTAAAGTTGTAAATAAATCTAAAGAGATATCTTGAAGATAGATAATATTATTTTCTAAAAGTTTCTCTCTAATATTAATAAATTTATTCGTAGAATAAAATATGTGTAAATCAACTAAATATATAAAAGACCATTCATCTTTAGGGATTATACTATTTATATGGGTTAGGGTATTTTTTAAAAGTAAATTTTCTTGTTGTAAATTTCTTAAATTTTTTTCCATAAGTTCCCATTGTTTCCTATAATTATTAACTTCACTTTTTTTATCTGAAGTATGGGCATTTATAATAGTGCTTTTTGCATTTAGTTCTTCTTTTAAATTATTAATAGTTTCAGATAGAGACAGATTAACTTCTTCTAATTCTTTCATATCTTTGCCATTAAACAACTTAGATAAAAAACTCATATATTCCTCCTTGAATAGTCATAAATTATATACTAAGAATAGTTTTTTATTCTTTCTTTATACGTCTATTATAGTTCATTTTTTTTAAAAATTCAATTTAAAATATACACTGTGTCAAATAATTGACATTACTTAATACATAAAGTAATATAAGATCGGAAGAGCGTCGTGTAGGGAAAGAGTGTACGTCCTGGTGTAG
>NZ_CAMQYW010000033.1 GCF_947039425.1 uncultured Cetobacterium sp.
TTATCTTCAGCACCTTTAGCAGATGCTGCAGGAAGAGTAATGGGTAAATTTGGAGTTGCTTTAATATCAGCAGGAACATTAATATCTATTGGTGGAATTAATATAGCAGCTTCTTTTATAACTCCAAGAAGTGGAGTTGCCTTAGCAGAGGATGGAATATTACCTAAAAAAATAGCTGAAAATGGTAGATTTGGAACACCAACTTATGCTATATTAATAACAGTTGTTTTAGCAATTTTAATTGCAATATCTGGAAGTTTTAGTAAATTAGCAGCAATTAGTGTAATTTCAAGATTTGTTCAATATTTACCAACTTGTTTAGCAATACCTGTATTAAGAAAGAAAAGACCTGATTTAGTAAGAACATTTAAAGTTCCATTTGGTCCTGTAATTCCAATATTTGCTATTATAGTTAGTTGTTGGTTATTATATAATTCAGATATGGAAAAAATATTAATTGGATTAGGTGGATTAGTATTAGGAGTACCAATTTATTTCTTTATGAAAAAATATTCAAAATAAATAAAAAAGCTGACGTAAAGTTGGCTTTTTTTATCAACTAATTTCTAGGAAGGTAAAAATGAAAAGATTAAATATACTGATTTTAATTATCCTTTGTCTTTTTACAGGATGTTCGTCAATGAAGATCACCCCAAAAGAAAACTCTTATAGACTATCTAAGATTAATAAATTTTATAAAGAATGGAAAGGTGTTAGATATAGATATGGAGGATATTCCAAACGTGGTGTAGATTGCTCAGGTATGGTGAAAATACTTAATAAAAAAGAATTTAATATAATTTTACCTAGAACAACAAAAGAAATGGTAAAAGTTGGTAAAAAAGTAAAAAATAAAAAAGATTGGGGTGCAGGAGATTTAATTTTCTTTAAAACTGGATGGGGAGTTAGACATGTTGGTGTATATATGGGGAATAATAAATTTATGCATGCATCAAGATCTAAAGGTGTTATGATTTCAACATTTAAAGGGTATTGGATTGGAAAATTTTGGCAAACTAGAAGAGTAATATAAAAAAGCGACAAATTTTGTCGCTTTTTTATATTTATATACTTTTACGAGTAGATAGATAATAATTAAAAATAGCTACTCCGATAATAATGCTACCACCAATCAAACTATAGAAATCTGGAATTTCATTCCACAGAAAGAATCCAATTATTGCAGAGAAAATAATACTTAAGTATTGATAGATAGAGACTTCACTTGCAAGTGCAAATTTATAGGCATAAGCCAATGAAACTTGACCAAGTGTAGCAAAAACTCCAGTAAGTATTAAATATAGTAATTGAATTCTATTAGGAATTACAAAACCTTGTAAAATCATGGGGATTGTAACTCCAATTGCAGAAATAGCTGAAAACCATAAGACTAAAGTTTCAGGTTTTTCAAAATTTCTTAAATATCTAACTAAAGTATAAGCTCCTCCGGCAAATATAGCTGAGGTAAAACCAGCAAGAGCTGGAATTATAGCAAAACTAAACTTAGGTTTTATAACTAATAATGCTCCTATTAAAACTAAAATAAGTATTGGTATCTGTCTTTTTTCAAATTTTTCCTTTAAAAATAAAGTAGCGAATAATGTTACAAAGAAAGGAGACAATTTATTTAAAAGAGCAGAATCAGCAAGATATAAATAATTGATAGAATAAAAATATAAGATGGCTCCACTTAGTCCAGCAATGGATCTAAATAGCATAAATAGTCGTCCTTTATTGCTATTACCAAAAAATTTGATATCTTTTCCTCTCATTGTAAATAAGAGAATCATTGTCCCAATTATATTTCTAAAAAAAAGTTTTTCAAAAGTAGAAATATCAGTTCCTACTAGTTTAACAGTAGAGCCCATTAAAGCCATTCCTAAAGCAGATAAACACATGCAAATAGTACCTTTTAATCTATCATTCATTAAATCACTCCTAGCCTTTTAATCCTTTCTATTTTATCACAGATCTTATTAAAAGTCTAATTAGAGTGAGTTTAAGATTATAATAAAGTTGATAGATCTTTAAATGGTAATTCAAAAGTTTGGGCAACTATTTCATATGTAATATTGTTATTATAAATATTAACTCCACCTTTTAATTCAGGATGGATTTTAATAGCTTCTTTTAATCCTAAATTAACTATTTTATCTAAATATTTAAAAGTTGAATTAGTTAAAGCATTTGTTGATGTTAATGCAAAAGCTCCTGGAATATTAGCAACACAGTAGTGTATAATTCCATCAACTACATATGTAGGATTTTCGTGTGTAGTAGGTCTAGATGTTTCAAAACACCCACCTTGGTCAATAGAAATATCAACAAGAACAGAACCCTTTTCCATAAGTTTTAAATCTTCTTTTGTAACAAGTTTAGGAGCTTTATCTCCAGGGATTAAAACAGTTCCAATAACTAAATCAGCATGTTTTAAACAATGTTGAATATTTGCTTTTGAAGAATATAAAGTTTCAACTTTATTATGGTATATATCGTTAACATAACGTAATTTCTCTAAATCAGTATCAAGGATTGTAACATCTGCTCCTACCCCATAAGCAATTTTTAAAGCACTTTGTCCAGCTACTCCAGCTCCAATAATAACTACTTTTCCTCTTCTAGTTCCAGCTACTCCACTAATAAATAATCCTTTTCCACCATTAGGATTAGATAGGAAACATAAACCAAAAGACATAGCAACTTTTCCAGCAATTTCAGACATAGGTGAAAGTAATGGTAGAGTTCTATTTGGCAATTGGATTGTTTCATAGGCAATACACGTTGCTCCGCTATTTAAAAGAGTTTCTGTAAGGTTTCTATCAGCAGCAAGGTGTAAGTATGTGTAAATAGTATGATGACTTTTTATTAATAATAATTCACTAGGTTGTGGTTCTTTAACTTTTACAATTAGAGTAGCTTTTTCATATACATCTTCAATTGTAGGAAGCATAGTTCCGCCAGCTTTAATATAGTCCTCATCTGAATAGCCAGATTTAGTACCAGCATTTTCTTGAACAAAAACAGTATGATTTTTTTGAGTAAGATCAAAAACATTAGCAGGTGTCAGTGCAATTCTAGCTTCACTATTCTTAATTTCTTTTGGTAAACCGATAAACATATAAAAAACCCCCATAATATATATTTTGAAACCTATTCAGATAATTCGTGAGGGATAAAAAAAATCCTTTAAAAATAAAAAAATGCGCAATTAACACAAGTATTAATGGCGCACTAGTATATTATTTGTTTGTTTTTTTAGCTATCATTGGGAAGATAAATCCAAGACCAATTAAAACTAATGGAGTTAATATATTTAATGTAATTTGGAAAAACCACTCTTTTGAGAATAAAGGGATATTTTTAGGAAAAACCCCCATAGAACATGCAAAAGCAGTAAAGGCGAAACACCAAACTCCAATAAATGTAGCTAATTTATCATTTTTAATAAATTTATAAGATGCATTAGCAGTTAATTTTCTATTTTTTAATAAACCTCTAAGCCCAATATATGCTAAGAATACCCAAAGATATCTAAGTGGCATAACAATAGAGTTTAAATCTAAAAGCCAGTTATAAAGACTATTCATATTTCCTATTCCAAAAGCAGGAACAATAATTAATATTCCAACTAAAATGGCAGTTAATTTATACCCATTTATAGGAGCATCAAATTCATTTGTTTTTGCAAATATCTTAGGAATATAATTTGCATCAGCATTTCCTATTAGTATTTTCAATGGAGCATCAATAGAGAACATAAGTCCTGAAAGTTGTCCAAGTGTATTTGCAACAGCGTATAAAATCATAAGAGAGTTTCCAACACCGTAGTAATCTCCAAGAATTTTAAAGGCATAATATTGTCCATTCATTTTTAAATCTACAGGAATATGAGCACTATCGAACATAATTCCCATTGCAAAAGATCCAAGTAAAGCAGACATTCCAACCATAATGGCAACAGCTAACATACCTTTTGGAAAGTTTTTAGATGGATTATCAATGTCTTTAACATATGGAGAGATTTTCTCACATCCACCAACAGCAAATATTAACATTGAAATTGTAGTAAAATACTTAAAATCAAATTTTGGTAGAAAAGTATGCATATTCCATGTTGTTGTTGCTGAATGTACATGTACTAAATGTGGAGCAGCAACAGTTAATAATATATATAAAATTCCCATAAAAAACATAGATGTTCCAGCCATAGCTCCTATTTTCTTAAGAGAATTAATTCCCTTTGATGATAACCACAAGAAAAATAAAAATATAACTAAAACAATACTTTGTAAAATTAATGGATTGAAACTTTTAATAGTATCTCCATTTTGAAAGAATACCCAACTTAATGCAACTAAAACATTTTGTGGTTTTTGTGCAAGATAAGGTATATGAACAACCCAATATGTCCAACCTGCAAAATAAGCAATCATAGGACCATAAGTTGAACCTATCCAACTAGAAACTCCACCAGATTCATTTTCAAAAATAGAACCCATTTCACCAACCATAAGAGTATACGGTAAGAAGTAAAGAGAAAGTATAAGTATCCATGATACTACAACAGTAAGACCTTGGTTTGCATAGTTGTTAACAACATTTCCAAATCCCCAAACAACAGTAAATCCCATCATTGCTAACATACGCCAGTTTAATTTTTTTGCTTTTAAATCCATTAAAATCTCCTTTATTTATAGTTAATTAATTCACATTTAACATAAAATAGGATACATTAATTACTGAAAAAAAGCAAATAAAATTTCATTTTTTTTAAAAAGTGATAAAATATTTTCACAAATTGAAAATAAAATAATTTTGAAAATCTTACATTAAATCATAAAAATTGAATTTTCCTTATTAATATGGTATTATTTATAGTAGAGAAGGATATAAATTTAAGTTAAGTTACTC
This sequence comes from uncultured Cetobacterium sp., assembly GCF_947039425.1. Lineage (GTDB taxonomy): Bacteria > Fusobacteriota > Fusobacteriia > Fusobacteriales > Fusobacteriaceae > Cetobacterium_A. The sequence continues at coordinate 4,912 of NZ_CAMQYW010000033.1, forward strand.
AATAGAACTCTATTTAAAAATATCAAAATGTAAAGTTTCTCTTTTTTACCTTTTATTGAGAAAAGAAAAATAGATTTTGGAGGTAATATAATATGGCTGAAATTGTAGAATTGGAATTTAATGGTTATCGTAGAGAGATGGCTAAAGAGAAAACACCATTAAAATCATCAGGAGTTTTTTGTGTATATAGAGCATCTTATAATACAGAGAGAAATACAGTAAAACTTCAAGAAATAATATATATTGGAAATGCAAGCAATGTACAAGAGGAAATCAAAAATACAGAAATGGTAGAGGTTTGGACAAAACATTTAAGATTCGGAGAGGAGTTATGTTATTCCTATGCAGCAGTTGAGGATGATTTAAAAGAGAGAGTTGAGGCAGCTTTAATATATAAACATAAACCAGTTCTAAATGGAAATTATAAAAGAGATTTTCCTTTTGATGATATAGTTTTAAAATTATCAGGAAAAACAGCCTTATTATCAACAAAATTTCAAATAAAAAGAAGATAGACCCCTTAAATAAAGGGGTATTTTTATACCCCTAGTACATAAGACCTATAATTATTTAATATGAAACCTATAAAGAAATTTTATAAATTTCTAATATATCATTATAATCTAGTTGTTTCATTGCTCCAATTTTTCCTCTTCTAGTTACTATCTTTGCCATTTCTTCAAATTTTGAATTGTCTATTCCAACTTGAGATAAATGTTCTGGAATATTTAGTGAAGTAAAAAACTCTCTAGTTTTTAAGATTGCTTCTTTAGCAATATTCCAATTATCACCTTCGTTAATGTTCCAAACATTTTTTCCATAATCTACAAATCTATGAATATTAGAACTATCTAAAACATAATTCATCCAATGAGGAGTTAATATTCCTAAACCAACTCCATGAGTAATATCATACTTAGCACTCAATTCATGCTCCATTTGATGAGACACCCAATCAGTAGATTTTTTTCCTAAAGACGGAAGTCCATTTAAAGCAAGAGAACTAGTCCACATAATATTGGCTCTAGCTTCGTAATTATTTGGATCTTTATAAGCGATTGGTCCAAAGTGTATAATAGTCTTTAACATTCCCTCCATTAATCTAGATTGAAGATAGGCTTTGTTATCTGCTGAAAAATATTGTTCAAAAATATGACTCATAATATCTACAATTCCAGCAGCAGTTTGATATTGATTAACTGTCATAGTATATGTGGGATCAAGAATTGAAAATTTAGGTCTTAAAAGATAACTATTTATTCCCTGTTTTAAATTTTCTTCCATATTTGATATTACAGAGTTTCCATTCATTTCACTACCAGTTGCAGCAAGAGTTAAAACTGATGCTATAGAAAGTGTGTCAGTTATTAAATTAAATTTTTTATCCATGTATAAATCATTCCATACATCTCCTGAATATTTAGCTTGAACAGCAATTCCCTTGGCACAATCAATAGTACTACCTCCACCAACAGCTAATATAAGCTCTAAGTTTTCTTTTTTACAAAGTTCAGCGCCTTTTCTTACAGTTTCAATTCTTGGATTTGGATCGACTCCACTTAATTCAACAAAATATATATTTTCTTTATTTAATTGATCTATAACTCTATCATATAAGCCATTTTTTTTAATACTATTTTTACCATATAAAAGTAAAATTCTAGTTGCGTGTTTTTTTGTTTCTTTTCCTAAATTTTCAACTTGATTCATTCCAAATAAAATACGTGTTGGAATATCATAAATAAAGTTTTCCATTAATTGTTGTCCTCCTCAAAAAGATATAAATATTCTTCATATCCATCTTTTTTCATTTCGTTTTTAGGTATAAATTTTAAAGCTGATGAATTTAAGCAATAACGCTGTTCTGTTGGAAGTGGTCCATCATCAAAGACATGACCCAAGTGGGTCCCTGCAACTGCACTTCTAACTTCAGTTCTTGTTGTAAAAAGTTTTTTATCCTCTTTTGTGGTTATATGTTTTTGTGAAATAGGTTTATAAAAACTAGGCCATCCAGTTCCAGAGTGATATTTATGAGTAGAAGAAAAAAGAGGTTCTCCTGAAATAATATCAACATAAATTCCTTCTTCAGTATTATCCCAATACTCATTACAAAAAGGTCTTTCTGTTCCATCTTCTTGTGTTACTCTGTATTGTAAAGGGGTTAAATTCTCTTTTAAAATCTCTTTACTTGGAATTTTGTAATCTTTTTCTTTCCATGCATCTTTTGAAATTTTCATAGTTCTACCTTCCTTTTCATTTAAAATACAGTTTAATTGTATCTTATTTTTGTTATGTTTAAAATATATAATTTCACTTTTACTGTATAAAGTTATTGTACTGAGAGCAAATAAAAAAAAATAAATTTTTTTCATAGAACCTCCTCTTAATAAATTATTTTAAAAGTTTAATTGTATTTTTATCTTTTATTATAAAATTTTCTTTTGAATAAAAGGATATTATTCTAGTTAAATTTCTATAGCTGATATTTAATCTACTAGAAAGTTCATCGAGAGATTTAAAGGAAATTTCTCCTTCGTTGTCTTCTAAATATTTTATAAAAATTTCTTTAGAAGTTAGAGTACTCTTATAAAAAATAGCCCTATTTGTTTTTAATAGTTTTTGATTTCCTTCAATTGCTAAAAATTTCCAAAAGTTTATATTATTAAGTAAATACTCATTAATTGTATTAAATGATAGAGTGATAACTAAAACATCTGATTTAGCAATAACATCAAAAAGTGCTTCCTCTTTATTTATATATTCTATGTCTCCAAATATCTCAAGAGGTTCTAAAATATTTAAGCAAATTTGATTTCCATTATCTAAAATACAGGATACTTCAACAGTACCTTTAACAATAAAAAAAATATTGTTTGCTTCTTTATGAGATTCTAGAATGTATTTATCTTTATTATAGTGCTTTAGTAAAAGTTTTCCTCTAATTTCTTTTGTTAATATATTTTCTAAATTAAATTTCTTTATATATTCATCTATTAAATTCAATATATTTTCACCACCTTTTTAGGCCATATGTCCTATCTATTATATATAAATTTATATATCATGAAATTAGAGAAAAAGCTAGAAAAATATTTATTTTTATTAAAATAATGAAAGAGGTGGCGATTATGAGAGCTGTAGATATTATTCAAAAAAAGAGAGATAATATAGAGTTATCTTCAGAAGAAATGACTTTTTTATTAGGAGAATATTTAGCAGAAAGAGTACCAGATTATCAAATGTCATCATTTTTAATGGCTGTTTATTTTAATGATATGACTAAAGAGGAACTTAAAACTTTCACTGAATTAATGATGAATAGTGGAGAAGTTATAAAATTTCAAGGTATTAATAAATTTTTAATAGATAAACACTCTACAGGTGGAGTTGGAGATAAAACAACAATAGCATTAGCTGGACTATTTGCTGCTTTTGATATAGGAACAGCTAAACTTTCAGGAAGAGGATTGGGACATACTGGTGGAACTATAGACAAGTTTGAAGCTATAGATGGATTTGTATTTCCTGAAACAAGAGATGAATTAGTTAAAATGGTAAATTCTGTTGGAACTGGAATTATGGGATATTCAGATACAATAGTACCTTTAGATAAAAAAATATACTCTTTAAGAGATGTTACTGCAACAGTTTCAAGTATTCCTCTTATAGCAAGTTCAATTATGAGTAAAAAATTAGCTGTTTATGCAGATGGAATAATTTTAGATGTTAAAGTTGGTTCCGGAGCTTTTATGAAAAATATAGAAACAGCTAGAGAGCTTGCAAAAACAATGATTGATATTGGAGATTCATTTAATAGAAAAGTAGTAACTTTATTAACAGATATGGATCAGCCTCTTGGTTTTGCTGTTGGAAATTCCAATGAAATAATAGAAGCAATAGAAACATTAAAGGGACATGGACCTGAAGATTTTACTGAGTTAGTTGAAACAATAGTGGCAACAGCTCTCGAAATTAAAGGAGATGTAAAAACTTTGCAAGAGGGAAAAGAACAGGTTGCTAAAGCTATTAATAGTGGAAAAGCAATTGAATTTTTAAAAAACTTTATTAAAGCAGCTGGAGGGAATCCAAATCTAGTAGATGATTATTCATTATTACCAAAACACAGTGGAGAAATTGTATATAGAGCTAAAGAATCAGGTTGGATTTCAAAAATTGAAGCTGAAAATATAGGAAAAGCAGCTATGGTTTTAGGTGCAGGAAGAGCTACTAAAGATGATATAATTGATCATTCAGTAGGAATTCTTTTAACTAAAAAAGTTGGTGACTTTGTTGAAGAAGGAGATAGTCTTGCTATTTTACAACATAATAATAAGAATGTAGAATCAGCAATTAATTTTTTAGATAAAACATATACATTGTCTCAAGAAAAAGTATTAAAAAATAAAGTAATACTAGAAATTCACTCTAATATAGGGTTATAATATATAAAGAAATTTTTTTTAGGAGGAGTTATGGAATTAAATAAATATATTGATCATACAGTTTTAAAGGCTACAACAGAGCCAAAAGATATTATTCAATTATGTAAAGAGGCTAGAGAAAATAAATTTTTCTCTGTTTGTGTAAACGGATCATATGTAAAATTAGCATCTAAAGAGTTAGAAGGGACAGAAGTTAAAGTTTGTGCTGTAATTGGATTTCCTTTAGGAGCAATGTCTTCAGAAGCGAAGATATTTGAAGCTAAAAATTGTATTGAAAATGGAGCTAGAGAAATTGATATGGTTATTAATGTTGGAATGTTAAAAGCTGGTCAATTTGCTTATGTAAGAGATGAAATAGCTGAAATTAAAAAAGCTATTGGATCTAATGTTTTAAAAGTTATTATAGAAAATTGTTATTTAACAGATGAAGAAAAGAAAATAGCAACAAACTTATGTTTAGATGCAAAAGCTGATTTTGTAAAAACATCAACAGGATTTGGAACTGGTGGAGCTACTTTTGAAGATATTCAATTAATGAAATCAATTGTTGGAGATAAAGCTAAATTAAAAGCTGCAGGTGGAGTGAGAGATTTAGCAACAGCAGAGAAATACATATCTCTTGGAGCAAGTAGATTAGGGACAAGTTCAGGAGTTGAATTAATGACTACAGGAACAGCAGATCCTAATAAATATTAAAATTTAAAAGTTTTCTAAAGTCTTGTAAAGGCTCTGGAAAACTTTGTTTTTTTATTATAAAGTACAAAAAAATAGAAATAAACCAACAATTGTGTTATACTTATGAGTAAGATGAAAATATTAGGAGGATTAAATGACAAATAATGATGTATTAAGAAGAGTTAGATATGCATTAAGAATTAATGATAATGCAATGTTAAAAGTATTTACTTTAGGTGGATTAGAGGTTACTTTAGAGGAGTTAACTGCACTATTAAGCAAGCCAGAAATGGAAGAATTTAAAAATTGTAATAATAGAACACTAGATGCCTTTTTAACAGGATTAATAGTATATAAAAGAGGAGTATTAAAAGCAGCTCCTGGAAAAGAGTTAAAACCAGTTGTACCTTTAACAAATAGTGCACAAAATGTAAATAATCATATATTAAAGAAATTGAAAATAGCTTTAAACTTTAAAAGTGATGATATGTTAGATGCTTTTAAAACTGGTGGAGTAGTTATGTCTGAATCTGAATTAAGTGCAATTTTTAGAAAACCAGATCACAAAAACTTTAGAGAAGCTGGAGATAAGTATGTAAGAGTATTTATTAAAGGAATCACTGAGTTATTTAGAGGAGAAAAATAGAAATATCTTGATAAACAAATTAAAAAGTTATATAATCAATTTATAAAAGAATATTAGGGGATGAAGTTCCCCAAGGATATATCCTAAACTGCTTTTTAAGCTGATGACTTCTATACCTTTTAGGTGTGGAAGTGTCAGCTTTTTTTGTTTTAAAATAATTTAAAAAGGAGTATTTATATGAACTATTCAAGTGAAGTACAAAATATGTGTTTGGTTAAAAATGGATTTAGCCATGGTCCCTCTCCAATACCTGTAGAGGGAGAATGGGTAAGTTCTAAAAATATTATTGATATTTCAGGTTTAACTCATGGAATTGGTGGCTGTGCACCACAACAAGGAGCTTGTAAATTAACATTAAATGTTAAAAAAGGTATAATTCAAGAGGCTTTAATAGAAACAATTGGTTGTAGTGGAATGACTCATTCAGCAGCAATGGCAGCTGAAATTTTACCAGGAAAAACAATTTTAGAGGCCCTTAATACAGATTTAGTATGTGATTCTATAAATGTAGCTATGAAAGAGTTATTTTTACAAATAGTTTATGGTAGAACTCAAACTGCATTTTCAAAGAATGGATTGCCTATAGGTGCATCATTAGAAGATTTAGGTAAAGGAATGCAAAGTCAGGTAGGAACAACCTTTGGAACTAGTATTAAAGGTGGAAGATATTTAAATTTAGCTGAGGGATATATTACAAAAATGGCCCTTGATGAAGATAATGAAATTATTGGATATGAATTTGTTCATCTTGGTAAAATGATGGAGTTTATAAAAAAAGGTTTAACTGCTAATGATGCCCTTGAAAAATCTAAAGGAAATTATGGAAGATTTAATGAAGGGAAAACATTTATTGATCCAAGACATGAATAAATAGGAGGCTATAATGCAATTATTTGAAGGATATGATATTAGAATAGATAAAATAAACAAAACTTTAAATGGATTTGAAATAAAAGATTTAAATGAAGCTCAAAGTATTTGTGAGTATAGTGGGCTAGATATATTTAAGATAGTTAAAGAGATTCAACCTATCGCTTTTGAAAATGTTTGTTGGGCATATTTAGTAGGCGCAGCTATAGCAATAAAAATGCAAAAAAGAAGTGCAGAAGAAATTACTGAATATTTAGGTATTGGTCTTCAATCTTTTTGTATTGAAGGATCAGTTGCAGAGGAAAGAAAAGTAGGAATAGGACATGGAAGTTTAGCAAAAAAATTGTTAAATGACGAAACTAAATGTTTTGCCTTTTTAGCAGGACATGAATCATTTGCTGCAGCAGAAGGAGCTATAGGAATTGCTAAAAATGCAAACAAAGTGAGAAAAGAACCCTTAAGAGTAATTTTAAATGGACTTGGAAAGGATGCAGCAATGATTATATCAAGAATTAACGGATTTACATATTGCCAAACATCTTTTAATTACGAAACAAATGAACTGTCTATAATTAAAGAAAAAAGATACTCGTTAAAAGAAAGAGGAGAGATTAAATGTTTTGGGGCAAATGATGTAAGAGAAGGAGTTGCTATTATGCACTTTATGGGTGTT